>JAVEWL010000612.1:0-3764 GCA_034004565.1 FCB group bacterium
ACGGGGTGCTCGCCAGCAAGAACCGCCTCCGTTTCACCCGGCACGACCAGAATAATCTGAAAGCACTGAACGATGTCCTGGCACACAATTCAATGAACGATGTCTTGGCACTTGAGACCTAAACCCTGGACCCTAGACCCTTGCTTTTTTACATTCGCCGCACGTTACCGTAGAATCCATCGCCCGCGTCGTGCGGGGTTACTGAGCGCAAAGCCACGGGAGAGGGTCAATGAGCAAAGGCTACGAGATTCACGTCGTTACCAACACGCATTGGGACCGTGAATGGCTATATAACTTCCAGGAAACGCGGTTGATGCTGGTCGAATTCATCGACTTGCTGCTGGATATCTTCGACAACGAGCCGCGTTACAAGTCGTTCACGTTTGACGGGCAATCGGTGCCCATCGACGATTACCTCGAGATCCGGCCGGAAAACCGCGCGCGCATCGAGAAGCACGTCGCGGACGGACGCCTGCTCATTGGCCCGTGGTACACGCTGCCCGAATGCTTCAGCGTGAACGGCGAGGCGCTGGTCCGCAACCTGACCTACGGCCACCGCGTCGCGCGCGGGTACGGCAACGTGATGAAGGTGGGCTACACGGCGTTCTCTTACGGCCAGAATTCGCAGATGCCGCAGATCTACCGCGGCTTCGGCATCGAGTGCATGCTGTTTTACCACGGCGTGTCGCACGACGAAGTGGCCAACGAATTCATCTTCGAGGCGGCCGACGGCACGCAGATCCTGGGCTCGCAGATGAGTTCGGGCGCGCGCTACAACTTCTACCACAACGTCTACCGCCCGGCCGTGTTCGGCAAGACCATTTCCGAGCGCATGTACCAATGGACCGAGGGTGGGCTGCCGTTCCACCTCTGCGCCGAGGACCGGGCCGCGGGACATCACACGCTGCTTGACCCGGTGCGCGGGTTCGACCGCAAGGCCGCTCGCGAGGCCATCAAGGCGCTTCGCGACAAGGAAGCGGGCATCGCGACGACGAAATACCTCGCGTTCATGATGGGCCACGACAGCAGCCTTCCGGACCTCATCGAGCTGGATCTTATCGAGGAAGGCAAGAAGGTCCTCGACGGCGACGAGCTCTTCCACAGCCGCCTGCCGGATCTGATGGACAAGGTGAAGAAGGCCGCGAAGAACCTGCAGGTGCTCAAGGGCGAACGGCGCACGCCCGTCCTGATGAACCAACGCATTCATCTTTACAGCGACGTGCTGTCGAGCCGGTCGCGCATCAAGCGGCTCAATGCCCAGGCGGAACAGCTTCTGCAACGCCGCGCGGAGCCCTTTGCCACGTTGGCGTGGACCCTCGGCGCGGAATACCCCGCCGCGGCGCTCGACCTCGCGTGGAAGACCCTGCTGAAGAGCCAGCCGCACGACAGCATCTCGTCGAGTGGCGTCGACGACATCGAGCGCGACGTGCGCGATCGCCTGCGCCAGACGGTGAACATCTCGGATTCGGTTCTCGCGCGCGGGCTTCAGACCATCCAGAAGCGGATCGACAACTCCGACGGCGACAAGGACACCGTCTACGTCACGGTCTTCAACGCCTCTCCGCAGCCGCGGACCGAGGTCGTCACGGCGGTCGTGGACGTGCCCAATACGAGCCCGATGAGCGGATTCGAGGTCGCCGAGGTGGGCGCGGCTTCGCCCGCGAAGCGCAAGCCCGCGCCGGTCCAGTTCGCCACGCGCAAGCCGCACCACGCGGTCATCAACCACGCCGCCGACGCGACCTACATGCTCGAGAGCGAGCAGGTGAAGTTCCATTTCCAGGCCAACGAAATTCCCGCGTTCGGCTACAGCACCTTCCGTCTCATGCCGACCAAGACCTTCGGTCGCGGCGGGCTGGTCTCCGGGCAGAACGCGATGGAGAACGAGTACCTGCGCGTCCAGATCAACGCGGACGGGACCTTGGATGTGTTGCACAAGGCCTCGGGCGTGCTCTACGACGGCCTGCACTATTTCGAAGACGGCGGCGAAGTGGGCAACGCCTGGATGCACATCGAGCCCGCCATCGACCGCATCGTGTCGAGCATCGGCGCCCCGGTGTCGATCGCGCTCGAAGAGAACGGTCCGCTGCTGGCGCGGTTCCGCATCGACTACGACATGATGATTCCGGCCGGCTTCGACGAGGCGGGCGGCGATGCCTGGCGTCGTCTCGACGGTGGCGGCAGTTCCGCGCGCCGCGGCAATGAAACGGTCCCGCTGCGTATCACGTCGACCATCACGTTGCGCCAGGGCGCGAAGTCGGTGGAAGTGACCACGCGCTTCAACAACACGGCGCGCTATCACCGCCTGCGCGTGCTCTTCCCGACCCGCCGCCAGACGAAGGTATGCCACGCCGAAACACCCTTCGACGCGGTCGAGCGTCCGGCCCAGCCCGGCGCGGACAGCCCGTGGCAAGCCGCCAACGCCACCTTCCCGATGCAGCGCTTCGTGGATCTCAGCGACAAAAAAGGCGGCCTCGCCATTGTCAACGACGGCCTGCGCGAGTACGAAGTCACGCCGGGTGACGACCGCGCCGTCGCGATCACGCTCATGCGTGCCTACGAAATCGCGTTGACGACGGTCAGCAAGCGCTGGGAGCGCCACCCCGAGATGGAATTGTCGCAGTGCTCCGGCGAGCACGAGTTCCGCTACCACATCTACCCGCACAAGGGCGGCTGGGACCAGTGCGACCTCTACACCGAGGTCGAGCGCTTGGGCGTGCCCCTCGAACTGGCGCAGGCCGGCGCGCACGGCGGTGATTTGCCGCAGCGCTTGAGCTTCCTGAGCGTCGAGCCGTCGTACGCCGTGGTCAGCGCGCTCAAGCAGTCGGAAGACGGCACGTCGGTCGTCCTGCGCGTGTTCAACCCGACCACGAAAGCGATTGATGCGACCATCAAGACCCACGCGCGCATTCGTTCCGCCCAGACATTGACGTTGGAAGAAGAGCCGTTGAAGAAGCTGACGGCCCAATCCAAGTCCGTGAAGGTCGCGTTGGCTCCGAAGAAGATCGTCACCGTCAAGCTCGACCTCGATACGGCATAGGCATATCAGAGGCGCCGAGCGCGCGTCCTGTTTTGCCCAAATGCCCCAGACACAAAGAAAAACCCCGGCGCGGGGGGACGCGCCGGGGCGTGGGCATAGGGCGGGAGGGGTAGGACCATTTGTCCCATTCGGGACATTCCCTATAGAAACCGGTAATCAACCTTTCGGGACCGCCGGAGTCTGTCGTTTCAACTTTGCCACCGTTCCCGGCGACATGAGTAAGGGTGCAAGCCGTGTGCCAAAATACCCTTCCGCGTCCGCCTCCTTATTCTTCAAGTACTTAGCGGTGCTGTGCTTCAAATGCGCACCAATTCGTTGTTTCACTATGAAGCCATCGGCGGAAAAGGGCGTCTCCAAACAGTACAACCGGCTTACGAAGAGCAGGCTACACACGGGCGCATTCAATCTTGAGGGTTATCCGATGGCGGCACCCGTATTTCTCCGAATTAGACACGCCTTCCATTTTCGGGGTATAGTGTTCAGGCTTCGTTGAAATTATCTCCCAACTCCAACGTCTGCGCCGTCGTGCGCGAATCCGTGCACGCCGGCAATGCCCTTCACCTTCTTCAGGAAGGATCACCCTATGCTTCGACGCACCGCACTCGTATTGTTCCTGGCCCTTTGGTCCGCGGCGGCCGTTGGCCAGCTTGGGCTCACCAATGCGGCGGCCGCCCCCGCGCAAGCGGACAACAACCCGCCGGTGGCCGCGGAAGCCGCCACCTATATG
>JAVEWL010000613.1:0-3760 GCA_034004565.1 FCB group bacterium
GCGCCGAGAAGTTCATCGACATCAAGTGCCGCATGGCCGGGCTGAACCCGTCGGCCGTCGTGCTGGTCGCCACCATCCGCGCGCTGAAGTTCCACGGCGGCGTGAAGAAGGAAGACCTGAACCAGGAAAACCTGGCGGCGCTGGAAAAGGGCATCGTCAACATCGAGCGCCACCTGAAGAACATCACCGAGCACTACGGCCTGCCCTGCGTCGTGTCGGTGAACCACTTCACCTTCGACACCGAGGCCGAAATCGCGCTGCTGAAGAGCCGCATCGAGGCGCTCGGCGGCAAGTTCGTGATCGCCCGCCACTGGGCGAGCGGTGGCGCCGGCGCCGAGGAACTGGCGCGCATGGTTGCCGACATCTGCGACAAGGCTCCGGGCAAGCACACTTTCGTCTACGACGAGAACGCGACGCTGCAGGACAAGATCACCACCATCGCCACCAAGATCTACGGTGCGGGCGCGGTGACCTTCTCGGACGCCGCGCGCAAGCAGCTCGAAAGCTGGAACGCCGACTACGGCCGTTTCCCGGTCTGCATGGCGAAGACCCAGATGTCCTTTTCGGCCGACCCGAACGCCAAGGGCGCACCGAGCGGCCACACGCTCAACGTGCGCGAAGTGCGCCTGGCCAACGGCGCGGGTTTCGTGGTCGCCATCTGCGGCGACATGATGACCATGCCGGGCCTGCCCAAGGTGCCGGCGTCGGAGAAGATCGACATCGACGAGAACGGCAAGGTGTCGGGACTGTTCTGAGCGTCGTCTTGCAGCAATGAAAAAGGCCGCCTTCGGGCAAGCCCCTCTCAAATGCGGCTGATTCTCTGAGGACGGAGTAAGGCGGTAGCTCAAAGCATGAAGGCCCCGATTTAGGGGCCTTCATCATTTCCGGATCAGGATTCGGATTTCTCCGGTAGGGATGGTCGGGGCCATATCTTGCAGAGAGCTTCGCCCAGGGCCTTTCCTCTCTTGGCGATTGCGTACTCGTCCCATACAGTCGCGGTGTCGAAATGCCTGTTCAGACGCAGCACCGAGTTCCGATATTCAACCAGCTTCGACTCAAAGGAGCCGTTGCTGGCGGCTGGGTTGAGGTATCGATTCAGTAAAGTCAGGTTGCCGAGCGTTTGCAGGGTCGAGTTGCGGACCCGAACGGCCTCGGCTAAGGGCGCCAAAGCGCCTTCGGCCGTGTGCGGATACAAGGCCACCATGGCGGGAATCGCTTCACCCTTTAATGGCCAATTGGCATCCCATTTTTGCGGCAAAACGTGCTCGATTTGCAGGCCAGCGGGGATGTCCGGGCTTTCCGTTTTCTTGTTCCTCAGAGCGGTTTCCAAGCGTTCGAGGATCAGCCGCAAAGCCGGAGTCTTGATCATCTTGAACACCGGGCGCGAGATGGCCTTCTCGACGACCTCTCCGTCCGTCGGCCAATGTCGGGTCATTCCTCCGCCGCCCAGCAGCTTCCTGCGCAGGGCGGGGAGTACGGCCGCGCCGGACAGCCCGCGTAGGCTTCCGATCACATCGACGAACAGCTTGTTGTATTCCTTCGTCTCCTCCCCCGTGAAGACGCGCCGCGCGATGAACGACTCAACGTCAGCGAGGCAGTCTTTGGATTGCTCCGCGTCGAGGCCGGCTTCCAGCTCCAAGAACATGACCAGTGGCAAGGCCGTGGAGACATCGAAGTCGATCAGGACCCGCCGCAGGTCCGTGCAAGGTAGCTCCGAGGGAACAGCCGACTCGTAGCGCCGATACGCCTCGCCGTGCCGGGTGAAGTCCGCGAGCTCCTCCTTGACCGTGGCGTAGCGCGGAGGATGGGCGGAAACCCAGCGGCGATACTCCTCGTTCACGCGGCGGGCGTCGACCATCTGCCCGGTCTTCGCCATTAGGAAGAATCGGAGGCCGAGGTCGAGCCTCGAATAGGTTCGGCCGCCCCGGCGGACTTCCGCGCTCCAAAACTCCGTCTCGAACTTGCTCCAATACTCGGCGAAGATCTCGTCGCGGTCGACGCGCTCCTTTTCCGCGCGCATGAAGATGAGGCTACGCAGGAGGTCGGACTGTGTCAGTGGCTGGCCCTGGGAGTTGAGCGAATAAAAGATTTCCTGGGAGTCGTCGCCCTCCGAGAGGGAGATTTCCACGACGCAGAAGTCCTGCTGCAAAGATTGGAGAAGTGCGAACGCGGCCTCCTCGCGCGTCTTCGAGAACTCGGTGGCGGTTGCGTCGATCCAGGCCGCAATCGTCTCGGAGAAGTACAGGTAGGCCTCGGCGAGGTTGTTGCGCGGTTCCGGCTTGCGCTTCCTCGGCAGATACACGAGCGGATGCCTCTTGGCGACCTCCTCCGGGCTGCCTGCGGAGACGACGCTGCGGAAGGCCTCCCGGTTGAGCGCGGTTGGCCAGAGCTTGAACACCTCTTCGTCCGGGTTCTCCAAGACGTCGGCGTCGGCGTTCTCCAAATACCGTGTCGTCGTCCGGTCCAGCGTCTTCCATTCGTTCGCGCGGGCGATATCGCGGTAGGCGCAGAACAGGAGTTGGAGCGTGGTCAAACGCTGCTGCCCGTCGATGATGAGGAAGCGCTTCACCTCCCGGGGCGAGGCAGGTCTGACCCCTTCGATGATCAGCGCGCCGAGGTAATGCGGGTTGGATTTGACGCCCTTGATCAGCAAGGTGGCCTTCTCGGCGACGTCCTCCCACAAGGTCGACCACTGCGGCGTTTCCTTCCACACATAGAGCCGCTGGAACATCGGCACGACGTATCTAAGCTGCGAATTGAACAAGGTGTCGAGCGATCTCGGATTCGCTTGCATTCAGGGCTCTCGTTGTTATTCCGGGATGGCAATCTGGCCGCCTTCGGGCGGCCATTTCTTGTGCGCTATGGATCGCGTCAGCCGGAAAGAATCGAATTGGCATGAATAATCGCCCGCGCGATCTCCTCCGTCGCCACCCGTTTGCTCATCGCCTGTTCGCGGATGATCTTGTAGGCCTCTGCGTCGCTGACGCCGCGGGTGCGCATCAGGATGGCCTTGGCGTCGTTGATCTGGTTCACGCTGAGCAGCTTCTGCTCAAGTCGCTGCACCCTTTTCTTGTAGCCGCGCACTTCCTGCGTCAGGCCGACGGTGAGCACCAGTGAGGCGAGCACGCCGGTCGAGCGCAGCGGGGCGCTGAGCACGCCGGTCGCACCAAGTCGCAGCATCACTTCGAAGATGGTCGGATTCTCGTAGCCGACGACGGCGATCACCGCGGGCGGCTGTTCGAAATTGCTGAAGTTCAGCGGCGCATGCATTTCGTTGGACTGGATCGCGTAGTACACGACATCGACGTTGTCCGGCAGATCCTGCACCGGCGGCCAGAAGGTCTGCACCTGGCAGCCTATGCGCTTCAGTTGCTGGATCAGCACCTCACCGTCGGCGTCGCGCGGATGCAACACGACGATGCGCAGATTGCGCAGCTGGGTCAGAAACTCCGGCGTGATCCGCTTGCTGCGTACGCCTGTGCGCGGCGGACTGCTCACGTCGATTCCTCTTCGCTCGCATTGACGCGCAGCCGCGTGCTCCAGTCGTCGAAGGAATGACTGACCAGATAGGGGTCGGCGTCGACGCCGACCGGCGTCTCGGCCAGTATCGTGAACTGGCCTTCGCTGTTCACCCGGCCGATGCGCGGGTAGAGGCGGGCATGGTGGTTGTGCGGCAGGATGCGGATGCGTCCCTGCGGCGCGTCGAACTCGCGCCCGAGTATGTGCGGCAGCAGGATGTCATGTTCATCGCTGCCCGCTT
>JAVEWL010000034.1:0-17908 GCA_034004565.1 FCB group bacterium
CTCCTTCGCGCCCTGGCCGAAGCCCCCGGCGAATGCGTGCCCTATGAAACCCTCTACAAGGCCGTCTGGGGCGATACCGTCGTCGAAAACAACCAGATGCACTTCCAGAAAGCCCAATTGCTCCGCCGGATCGCCAGCATCCTGCCCGACCGCACCGAGCTTGTGCGCACGGTCACCAAGCAGGGCTTCCGCCTCGAGCTCCGCGGCGACGAAGTGACCCTCAACCGCCGCCCCGCCACCGCGGCGTGACAGCGTGTAACCCCGGATTCCAACTCGGAATTCTTCAAGGCACCAGAGCAGCCGTATAGCCTGAAGCGGTCTCCCACAGGGAGATCGGGTCCCGGACAGCCGCGAGTGAGGCCGTCTACGATGGGTTGGCGGGCGGGGGCGTTTGGCGGCATTTGGATTCGAGCCGACGGCGCGGCGAGGTTCTCAGGAGGAGAAAGCCTCGTCTGAAGAATATTGACATCTTTTGCGGGGGCGTCCTAGACTGTAGGTGTTAAGCCGGTGTTTCGGGCCGGTCTTTCCTACCAGATTGCTCAAAATTTTCCTTGCAGGATTTCCACCGGTGCTTGTTCGCGGTTTGTTTTAATCCCGGCAATCCCACTTGAACCCCGATGTCCCGCAACTTCCCAGGTCTTCTGGCCGGTCTGCTTGTGGCGGACCAAAAACCAAGCCGGTTTAAGGATACACACAAATGCCCAAGAAGAAAGAGTCATCCAATTCTGACGCGCGCAAGTCGCGCAAAGGGTCCGTACTACAGGAAAACACGATAAAGGCGCCGGGCGGCGAGCTTCATCAGATCGCCGGTGGAGAGCACGCCGAGCTTACGACGAACCAGGGGATACCCGTCTCCGACAACCAGAACTCGCTTCGGTCGCATCCGCAAGGGCCCACGCTGCTGGAGGACTTCGTCCTTCGCGAGAAGATCACGCACTTCGACCACGAGCGCATTCCGGAGCGGATCGTCCATGCCCGGGGCACTGGCGTCCACGGGTTTTTCGAACTGACGAAGTCGCTGGAGCAATACACCACGGCCCGCATCCTCACCGAAGTCGGCGCGCAGACCCCGGTATTCGCGCGCTTCTCGACCGTGGCGGGCGGCGCGGGGTCCGTGGACACGCCCCGCGATGTACGCGGCTTCGCGGTCAAGTTCTGCACGCAGGAGGGCAACTGGGACCTGGTCGGCAACAACATCCCGGTGTTCTTCATTCAGGACGCCATCAAGTTCCCCGACGTGGTCCATGCGGTGAAGATGGAACCGGATCGCGGCTTTCCGCAAGCGGCCAGCGCCCACGACACCTTCTGGGATTTCATTACGCTCACGCCGGAATCCATGCACATGATCATGTGGATCATGTCCGACCGCACCATCCCGCGATCGCTGCGGATGATCGAAGGTTTCGGCGTGCACTCGTTCCGGCTGATCAACGCGGCGGGAGAGTCCACCTTCGTCAAGTTCCACTGGCGCCCCAAGCTGGGCCTTCAGTCCACCGTGTGGGACGAAGCCGTCAAGATCGCCGGCGCCGATCCCGACTTCCACCGTCGCGACATGTTCCAGGCGGTCACCTCGGGCGACTTCCCGGAGTGGGAATTCGCGGTACAGATTTTCACGCAGGAAGAGGCGGACTCGTTCCCCTTTGACCACCTCGACTCGACCAAGCTGATCCCCGAGGAACTGGTGCCGTTGCAGGTTATCGGCCGCATGGTGTTGGATCGCTGGCCGAATAATTTCTTCGCCGAAACCGAGCAGGTGGCTTTTTGCCCGGCAAACATCGTGCCCGGTATCGACTTCTCAAACGATCCCCTCTTGCAGGGGCGCCTGTTTTCCTACCTGGACACGCAGCTCAAGCGCCTGGGTTCGCCGAACTTCCACCAGATTCCCATCAACGCGCCGAAGTGCCCCTTCGCCAACAACCAGCGCGACGGCCACATGCAGATGGGCCAGCCCGTCGGTCGCGTGAACTACGAGCCGAACACCCTGTCCGACACCGCGCCGCGCGAGACGCCGATCCAGGGATTCCGCAGCGCCGCGGTGACGGAGTCGGGCGAGAAAGGCCGGATCCGCGCGGAGAGTTTCGCCGATCACTACAGCCAGGCGCGCCAGTTCTACATGAGCCAGACGCCTTACGAACAGGCGCACATCGCCTTCGCGCTGGTGTTCGAGCTGTCGAAGGTGGAGCACATGCACATCCGGGAAGCCATGGTCGGCCACCTGAGGCACATTGACGAAGACCTTGCCGCCCGTGTCGCCGACGGGCTCGCCCTGAGCGCGGTGCCGGAGGCGCCCGTGGCCGCGGCGCCCGTGCAGGAAATGGATCCGTCCCCGGCGCTCCAAATCATCGGCAAGATGAAGGACACGCTCATGGGCCGCGCCATCGGCATCCTGATTGCCGACGGTTCGGATGGCGCGCTCGTCAAGAAGCTTGCGAAGGCCGCGACCGACGAAGGCGCCACCGTGAAGATCGTCGCGCCGAAAGTCGGCGGCGCGGTCCTGGCCGACGGTTCGACGTTGCCCGCGGACGGACAACTGGCGGGCACGCCTTCCGTGATGTTCGACGCGGTCGCGGTTATCCTTTCCGCCGACAGCGCGGCCATGCTGTCCCGCGAAGGCGCCGCGATCGATTTCGTGCACGACGCCTTCGGCCACCTCAAGGCCATCGCGGTCGATGAAGGCGGTCAGGCTCTCTTGAAAGTGGCGAACATCGAGGACGACCCGGGCATTGTCGACGCGAAAGACCCGCGCGCATTCATCGCCGCCGCGAAGACGCGGCAATGGGACCGGGAACCGTCGGTTCGCATATTGCCGTGATCGATTGTTGAGACGGGACCCGCGCGGGCGGCAGGACGCGGAATGCGTCCTGCCGCCCGTCGTGGCCTGGGCCCGGTGGCTCAATCTGTGTTGCCTGTTTTGTGAGCATGGAGAGTAGCGTCATGTCCGTTCGCATTCACGTCGCCGCCGCCTACGAGGTCGATTCCCAGCAGTTCAGCGCCGCGCTCGAGAAGGCTGGCGGCGCCAACGCCCAACAATCCGGCCCCTGGACCTGGCTCCAGGCCAGCGTCTGGGGCGTTGACGGCGCAATCATCGATGGCGGCCTGGCTTCCCTGCGGGTGCCGGCGTTTCGCATGACCACCGTCGATGGCGCCCTCTGGTACCTGCACCTGTTCCACCAGGGCGAAGAGCAATTCGCGCTCACGCACTTCTTCAACTTCCTGCGCCCCGTCGATCCCGAACACATCGGCCGCAAGAAGTTCCTCACCTGGCTCAAAGACTACGAGGACTACGGCATAACCGTATCCAAGGAACTCAGCCGCGAGTTGAAGGACCTGCCCTTCGACGAAGCCCGGAGGCGTTTCGTGGAGACACAGGCGAGGGACTTGTGCGACGCTTTCGTGGCAGTGGGGATTCCCTTCGACCGCGAGGCCTTGACGGCCGTCCTGACCGGCGACTCCGTCACGGACGAGGAACTCGATTGGGACATCGGCGATCTGCCGCGCTTCCTTGACGAACTGGGGATGCCCGAGGTCGTGCCCGGCTGGCGCGAGGAAGTGGAAAGCGCCTCCGCCGAAGCGGACAGTGCCGAGGCCGAGGAGGAGTACACGCCCGCATTCACGCGCGAACTGATCGAGCAGTGGGAGGGCGATCCGCCGGAACCCGTCGAGGGTGGACCGCTGGAGTATCCCATCACCGGGCTGCACCAGATCTGCCGCATCGCGTGGTTCTGCGAAGAGGACGTCGAGGCCGCCGCGCGCGTTACGTATCCCCAAGGCGCTTTGCCCGCCGTGGATTTCTCCGCCGCCCAATACGCCCACGGCTGGCCCGACGAAGAGACGCTGCTCGTCGGCTCGAAACTCAACGGCGGGAAGTGGGACACCTTGATGTGGACCGAAGAGGCCGGCAAGTTTCTTCGAGATCTGCCCGACGGTTCGGTGCTGGAACTTTTCACCGCTTCCGAATACGACATCGGCCGTCACCGCTACTGCGGGCCCGTGAACGGAGGCGTCTGGCGTATCGAGGCCGTTAGCCCGCCGGCATCGCGGGAAGCCCTAGAAGCCGCCCACGATCTCTCGCGCTACGTCGACGACACCGGCCCGTTGAAGGCGCGCAGTCCCGAAGACGCGCAAGCCATCGCCGACACGGCCGCGCGCTTGCACATGCTCGGCGAGCCCGGTATCAAGAAGCCGCAGATCAAAGGCGCCTCCCTCCACCTGCGCGGCAAGGATCTCTATTACGAACGCTCGTACCTCGCGCTGACCGCGTTTCGCCGCTGGTTCGCCGATGTGTGGGACACCTCGGTCGTCCAGGCCGACCTTGAGGAAAGCGATCAGAAGTGGGACGAGATGATCGCCTCCGTGGGCAAGGCGTTCGAGGCGGCCGTGGATGCGGCCATCCCGAAGGGGGCGGTAGTCCTTAAGGGCAAGGCCGCTGTCTGGCACACCATCGAGCGCGGCGCCGACGGCGTGTCCGACTCCATCCGCGAAACCGACGAGGCCTTCGCGGACCTGGGCCTGAGGTGCCTGGGCGACATGACCTGTTCCGCCGTGCCCGGAATCCAGATCCGCGGGTATGCCGTTGACGACGGCACCACGGTGGGCGTTCTCATGCTCTCGCCCATGGGTGAGTACCATGATCTTGTGACTTATTTCGAAGACGGCGCCGTCATGACCACGACGACCACTCCGAACGCCCACGACGATCCCGACCGCAAGTTGTTCAAGAAGCATTTCAAGGGGGCTGACCTCAAGAAGATGCACGCCAATCACATCGACCATTGCGAAAAGCTCAGGGCTGAACACGGACTGCCAAGGGCGCTTCCCACGAGCCTCCAGGGCCTCGCCGAGACCATGGACGAGTATCTCGTGCGCATCGGCCACGGCGGGTAGGAGCGCAAGCGGGCACATGTCGCGGCGTTTTCAGGTAGAATAAAGTACGTAACAACTGGAATACGGGAGGGTTACATCACAGGAGACTAAACCATGCCCGACAGGAAGCGTATTCACATTGTCCCGAATGGAGAGGATTGGGTTGGCCAGCGCGAGGGCGGGGAGCGTCCTTCGTTTCACGCTCCGACCAAGACCGAGGCCATAGAGAGAGGCCGGGAATTCGCGCAACGCGAACACGGCGAGCTCATCATCCATAAGAAGGACGGCCAAATCCAGGAAGAGCGTACCTACCGAAAAGACCCATACCCGCCCAAAGGGTAGCCTGTTCCGAGCCTCTCTTGAGCGATGTTTTCCGGTTACGGTTATTTGTTGGCAATATTCCCCGAGCTGTGGTAGAGTTCGTGCGGGGTTTGCGGGTTAGCGCGCCCCTCCTGCCGTGCAATTCCGCCGCGATGAATGCAGGGACGTCAATAGGGATGCTGACGGGAAACTGCAACTGGAGGAATTAGCCCATGCGTAAATCCATTCTTGCTGTCCACATTGCCCTGGCCCTGTTAATGGCGGTGGCGTTTTTGGGCTGCCCGCGCCCGGAACAGGCGACGAAGGTGTACGTTCTGATCAACGCGGCGGACGACGCGAAGGCGCTGAAAGCGGAGTTGCCGGTGGGCGAGATTGAGAGCCTGACGGTGACGGTGACGGAAATTGAGCTTTCGCCGGCGGACGAAACCGGGGAGGAGCAGTTGCTGTTCACCGGTTCGATGGACGTGAACCTGTTCGACCTGACCGACATTTCGCAGGTGCTGTCGTCGGCGGAAGTGGCGCCGGGGACCTACGGCCAGATTCGGTTGGAGATCGAGAATCCGCGCCTCGTGTTGAAGGCCGACCCGGAGACGGTCATCACGGACGACATTCAACTGACGGCAAACGGCCACCTGTTTATCTCGGGCGAGTTTGAGATTTCGGAAGGCGAGAGCCAATTGCTCGTGCTCGGCTTCGGCGGGATTCACCTCGTGGAAACCGGCAACGGCAAGTATGTGCTTACCCCGCAGTTGCGCGCCGATCTGGAAGTCAGCGATGCGGCGGGTTTGGTCGTGGGGCCGATTGCGTCGGCGGACACGGACAGCATGGTTGTGATGCTTGAAGACGGTACGACGGTTGACGTGGATATCTCGGCCGCGGTGATCTACCTTCCCACGGATACGGATACCCCGACGGGCACGATCGCGGACCTGGTGGTCGATGCGGTGGTGCAGGTTGAAGGCCTGTTCTCGCTGGATGGGACGCTGGCGGCGGATGTGGTTCGCATTCAGCCCGCGGCGCCGCCCGCGCCGTAAGGGCTTGATGATTTGGAGTTGTACGCGGGGCGGTTCGCCGCCCCGCTTTTTTCGTGCTCGTGCTCGTACTCGTAATCGGATTCAACAGCGTCGATTACGAGTACGAGCACGAGTACGATTACGAAGGAAGATCGATTACGAACACGATTACGAGCACGAGCACGAACGGGAGCACGAACGGGAGCATGATGCCGCACGAGGTTAGAGTGCTGGAGGCGGTGGCGGAGGCGCTGGAGCGGCTGTACGGCGATTGCGAGGAGCATCGCTGCGCCGATGGCGATCCGCTGGACGACCTCATTGAGACGATCCTTTCGCAGAACACGTCGCACGTGAACCGGCGGCGCGCGCTTGAGCGCTTGCGAAGCACGTACGCCACGTGGGAAGCCGTTCTGGCTGCGCCCAGGGAAGACGTCGAGGAAGCGATCCGGCCCGCGGGACTGGCGCGGGTGCGGAGTGGGCGCATTCAGGGCCTGCTGCGATCGATACTGTTGGAGCGCGGGGCGCTGGACTTGGGGTATCTTCACGACCTCACGAATGAAGACGCGTATGCGGATCTGCTTCGCTATGCGGGGGTGGGGCCGAAGACGGCGTATTGCGTGCTGCTGTTCTCGATGGACCGGAAGGTGTTTCCGATCGATGTTCACATCCATCGAATACTCATTCGATTGGGCATCGTCCCCGCCGACATGAGCGTCGAGAAGGCGCATCCGTACGTGCTGCCGCTGATACCGCCGGGGCGCCACCTTTCACTTCATCTCAACCTCATTGCGCTGGGACGGGAAACGTGCCGCCCCACGCGGCCCAATTGCAGGGAATGCCCCCTGGGCCGCTTCTGCCTCTACCGCGGGGCGTAGCGCATCGATCTTCCGGAAAACGGGGACTGTTCCACTTTTGATGAGCCCAAGGCCTGCCTGCGAAGCCTCCACTTTCGTTTCAGCACGCACCGTCAACCAAACCCAATAATCAAAAGTGGAAACTGTCCCCGCTTTCCACTACACTCTTGCAAACATGCAACAACACTGATATAGTACAGATGTTCAAAGTGCGCCGGGTCATGCGAACGTGGAGGAATGCACGGTGGAAGCAATGGGTGCCGCAAGGCGGTGTCGACGGAATTCGGCCGGGTTCACGCTGATCGAGCTCATGCTGGTGGTGATCATTATCGGGGTGATTGCGGCGATTGCCGTGCCGCGGATGGCCGGCCGGACGCAACGGGCCAAGCTCGTTGCGGCGAAGGCGGATATCTCGTCGATGTCGACGGCGTTGGACGGTTTCGAATTGGACCTGGGGCGCTATCCGTCGAGCGAGGAGGGCTTGCCCGCGCTGGTGTCCGCGCCGTCCACGATCGCGCAGGAAGACGGATGGAAAGGCCCTTACATGCGCGAGATTCCGCGCGATCCCTGGGGCCGGCCGTATGTGTATCGCTTCCCCGGTGAACGCGGGGTGGATTTCGACGTGCTGTCGTTTGGTCCCGACGGCGAAGAGAGCACCGAGGACGACATCTGTAACACGGCAAAGCCGGTTACGGGCGCATGAGGGGCGAGACGCACAGGCCGTCCGCCCGCGCTTCAAGGGGAGAGGGGGCCGGCAACCCGCTTGCCCGGGTTGCGCCCGCCAAGGCGAACGGCGTCCTTCGGTGGCGCGCCGTTCGGGGTCAGCGTTTCTTCTCCCCTTGCAGCGCGGGCGGATTCACGCTGGTGGAACTCTTGCTGGTGGTGGCGTTGCTGGGGCTGTTGTCGAGCGTGGCGGTGCCGCGGCTGAACCGGTCCGTGCGCGAGCGGGAATTGTCGCTGGCGTCGAGCGACCTCGGGGAAACGTTGGCGATTGCGCGCACGGAAGCGGTTCGCAGGGGGGTGAAGGTGCGCTTCACGTTTGATCCGAGAACCCGCGAGTACGGGCTCAGTGTGCAGCAATTTGAGGGGGATCGTCCGGGAGATTTTGGCGCCTTCGGAAACGATCTGCTCGATGCGCGGCGGACGCTTCCGCAAGGGTGGACGCTCGAAGGCCTGAGCGTGCCGGGCGGGGCGGGGAACGAGCTTGTGTTCGAGCCGTCCGGGTTTGCCGAAGCCTGCGAGCTTCGTCTGGTCGATCCCAATGGGCGCGTTGCCGGAATAGGGATTGCCCAATGGTACGAAGACGTAAACCGGACGGGGCCGCGCTGATGGAGGTGATGCTGTCGATGGCGGTGCTGGGCGCGGCGATGTGCGCGCTGGTCACGGCGATGTCGGTATCGCTGAAGTCGCAGGCACGGGTGGAAACGCTGGCGGTGGAGGAGGAACTGGCCGAGGCGAAGCTGCTCGAGTTGCGGACCCAGCCCGGCGGGGCAACGCCGGGGGAAACGCAGGGAAGGTTTCCGGAGCCGTACGACGCGTACCGCTGGCACTGCCTGATCGAGGCGCCGCAGGCGGAAGGCCTGTTCCTGCGGGCGACCGTGGAGATACAGAAAGGAGAACCGGCGCGTGTCCACAGGTTTCGGACGCTGCTCGCGAATGCGGACCGCTAGGGGGTTCACGCTGATCGAGATGCTCGTGACGCTTACCCTGTACGGCGTTGTGATGTCCGTGCTGCTGGCCGGGCTGCAAACCGGGATTCGCGGTTGGCGCACGCTCGCGCGGCATCAGGCACAGAGCGCGGAACAGATGCGTGCCTTCGAGCGGATGCGGCGCGACTTTCGCCACCTGTGCCCCGTGACCACGGCATTGCCTGCGCTTGCGGAGGCGGAATCGGCGGGCGCGTTGGATACCGTTGAGCTATGCGTGTTGGACACGCGCCTGAAGCAGCGGGCGGGGCTGGGCGCGGTGTGGTACCGGGTGAGTTATTCCGTGCGGAGTCCGCACGAGAAGATGGCGCCCGCGTTATACCGGCGGGCGGCGCCCTGCGTGGCGGGCGTGCCCGACGAGAGCCGCGCGGTCGACGAATTGCTCGTGAACGACGTGCGCCGCTTCTCGGTGCGCTACAACACGCCGGCCGGTTTCCGCGAGGAATGGAACGCGCGCAACTCGCTTCCGTTCGGCGTGGTCGTGGACTTGTCTGTCGCGGGCCGTCCCCCCGCGCAGATGGCCACTCTTCTTCCATGTGGCATGACGGACGCGTCGCCATGAGAGATCGTGGCGCGATTCTAGTCATGACGCTGTGGGTTCTGGCGTTGCTGTCGTTGCTTGCGTTCGCGATGGTGGCGCGGGCACGGGGCGCGGTGCGCGATGCCGATCATGCCGCGACCGAGCGACGGTGTCGCGAATTGCTGGCCACGCTGGCGCAGATGTCGTTGGCGCGCCTGGCCTACGACGAGAATGCCTCGTTCGACGCGTTTCGGGAGGAATGGGGACAAGGACTCCAACTGGACGGAAGTGCCGCACTGGACGGGTTTGGGGACCTCGGCCTGGACGAATCCGACTTCGCGCTTTCCGTGGCGGCGGCGGACGAGTGCGCGAAGATCGGCGTGAACGAGGCCCCGCCGGCATTGCTGGCGCAGGCCCTGCGCGAGATCGGCGCGCCGGAGAGCATTGCCGAGGCGATCGTCGACTGGCGCGACGCGGACACCCTGGGCGCGGCGGAGGGCGACGCCTACGCCGAATACGCGCCGCCGAACAAGCCCTTGGAGCATATCGAAAAATTGCTTTTTGTGCAGGGGGTGACGCCGGAGATCTTCTTCGGGGAGGACGGCAACCACAACGGCGCGCTGGATCCCGAGGAGGATGACGAGTCGCTGCTCCTGCCCAGGGACAATGGCGACGGGCGGCTCCAGGTGGGCCTGATGGATCTTTTCACGGTATATGGGGACGGCACGATCAACCTCAACACGTGCAGTCTGCCGGTGCTGCGGACCTTGCTGGCGTATGCGGCGCCGGCGTTCAATGCGGATGCGGTGGCGCAGACACTGGTCGAGCGCCGGTGTGGCCCTGATGCGTGCGAAGGCACCGGCGACGATCATCCTTTCGAGAGCGCGGCGGATATCGAGGAGGCCCTGGGCGAGGAGCTTTTTCAGGCCTGCGATGCGGCGGGTATCAAGCTCGAGGTGGTGTCCGGCGCATTCCGTTTTTATCTGAGGGTGACGATTCCGTCGGAAAACATCCGGCGCGAGGCGGACATGCTGGTATTGCGCGATGGAGAAACCCTGAGGGTGGCGGCGTGGCACGACGGACAATAGCGGCAATTCGAGCGCGGATCTTCCGCCCGCGACGCGGTGAGTCTCGCGCTTGCGGCGTGGAAGTCCTGGGAGGCGGGCGCTATCGCGTCGTTGTGGTTACGCTTCGCGACGGAAAGGTCGAGCAGGCGCGCAGCGAGGAAATCGACTGCGAGGGCGAAACGCCGCATGGATTAGAAGATCTGGCCGATGTGCCTACGGTGCTGTCGCTGCCTCGGGCGGACGCGCTCTTGCGCTGGACCCATCTTCCCACGACTCAACCGGGGCAGGTGAGCCAGATGGTCCGGCACGAAGCGGCCTCCCAGGGACCGTGGAGTTCCGAAGAAACCTGCCTGGGCTACGAAGTTTATCCGTCGGATCCCGGATATTCGCGGGTGCTGCTGATGATGGCCCGGCAGGACGAGGTATCGGAACATGTGGAATGCCTGCGAAGGCTCGGGCTGACGCCGTCACGGGCCGAGTTTTCCACGGTGTCCATATCGCGCCTGTTGGAATCCGATACGGAAGCCCGTAACGCCATCCTGCTCAGGGCGCGGCAGGATTTGCGCGAGTACACGCGGCTGTCGGACGGGGCGCCGGTGTTTTCGCGAGCGGTTGGCGCCTCCGAAACGATCGCGGAGATGCTGCGGAAGTCGTTGGACCTTGATGTGCGCAAGAACGGGCGCACGGCGGCTCAGGCCCAGTTGTTGATCGCGGCCGACGAAGACGAAGACGCACTTCTTGCCGCCGCGCAGGGTCTCGGGTTCTCCGTAATGCCGCTTTCCGGACTACACCCCACGGCCCTGAACGGAGTGGCTCCGTTGCCCGCATCCGACCTGGTTTGCGTCGGCGCGGCGTTGGGGGCGACACGCAACGACATCGCTGGAAACCTGTTGCCCCGGCGCGAGGCTCGCAGGCAAGCCGCGCGACGGCTCCTGCGCGAAGCGAAGATGCTGGCGCTGGGCGGCCTGTGGGCGGGGGTGGCGCTTTTCGCCGCCGGTTACCAAGCCTTTGAAACCGAGCGCGGCATCGCCGCGACCGCGACCGCCGAGACGGCGCGCCTGCGTGAAGAAGCGGGCGACCTGGTGGCGCAATACGAGCGGCTCGAACAGTTGGCGGGCGAGCGGACGCGGGTGGCGCTGCCGTTGCGGCTCGTGCTCGACCTTTACGAGCGCACGCCGCCGGACATCGGCCTGGTGCAACTGGTGTATGACGACCGCGGCACGCTCATCCTCGGGGGCGAGGCCTCGGGGTATCCGGCGGTGTTTACCTACCTGGCCGCGTTGGGGAAATCGTCGCTGCTACGCGAAGTCGCCCTGACTCACTCCTCGAAACCGCGCGCCTCGAAGACCGCCCTCGTCGAGTTCAAGGTGCAGGCTTCGGTGGTCCTGGGAGGGAACGGGTCATGAAGCTCCCACACCTGCGCCGGCGCGAAAGGGTTCTTTGCGCATTGACCGCCGCGGCGGTGCTGGCGGGTGCCGCCTATGCCGCGGTGGTGGAGCCGCTCGCGACGAACTGGCTGGAGCTGCACCGCAAGGCCGGGGCGGCCGTCGAGGAATGGTCGAAGCTGAGGGCGCTCGTGGGCAGCCGGGAGCGTATCGCGGCGGCGTACAAGCGCGTCGAGGAATCGGTCATGACCGGGACCAATCCCGATGAGGCCCAGTTGCGCTTGTTCGACGAGGTGAGCCGGGTGGCGAACGAGACGGCATTCGAGGTGGACGGCCTGAAACCCGTGCGCGCGACCGAGGCGCAGGGATTCGAGCGGTACGGCGTGGAACTGGGCGGACGCTGCACGGCTCCGGCATTCACCGAAGTGCTGCTGGCGTTGCAGGCGCCCGAGCATCTTCTGCGCATCGACAAATTGACCGTGGTGGTGGGCCGGGGCAAGCCCCCGCTGACCGTAACCATGAGGATATCGAAGCTTGCGCGCGTGGAACGGAGCCAATGAACTGAACTTCGAGCGGCTGGTGTCGCGGGCGGGCGCGCTGGGCCGCGGCCTGGCGGCGCTGGGCGCGCTGGGGACGCTCGCGTGGCTGGGCCTCGCGCTGGGATGGATTCCAATGGGGCCGACGGCGCGAGCGGGCGAGGCAAGCGCGGTCTCTTTGAACCTTGATCGTGTGGCGTGCGAGCGGATCGACAAGGCGGCGCTGAACATGCTGACGGTCGGGAAGGCGTTGTTCCGGGTGAGCCATCAGGAGCCCGACAAGGTCGTGACCGAGGTGGGGCGTTACGAGTTGCGTGGCGTGTTCACGCGCGGCGGGGTGGCCAGGGCGGCCATCCGCGACACCAAGCGTAAGAAGACGCTCATCAAGCAGGCCGGAGACACGGTGGACGCGTTCGAGGTGGTTGAGATTGCTCCGAACGGCGTGAAGCTGCGGCGGGGCGAGGAAGAGCTTTCCCTGGTGCGGTGACGCGCGGACGAGAGGGGTAACGATACGTGAAAACGAAACGCGGATACGGACTTTGCGCGGCGTTGCTGGTGTGTTGGCGCGCATGGACCGCGGAACAGAGCGAAGTTACCGTGCAACCCGTGCCGGAGGCCGCGGCTTCCGAGGCCGGGAACGCGGTGGATATCGATATCGAGGGCGAAGAGGTGGGCGAGGCCGTCCGGCTGCTGTCGGAGGCGACGGGGCTGAGCATATTGGTCAGCGGCAAGGCCACCGGCAAGATCACCGCGTATGTGCACGGAATGGACCCGGAGAGTGCGCTTGAACAAACGGTGAAGGTGAACGGTCTGCGCCAGGTGCGGCAGGGTGATGTCGTCTGGATTGTCACGGAGCAGGAGTACTACGAGGACCTCAATCTCGGCCGGGAGCATCGAATTGTTCCGCTGCTGCACGCGAAGGCGAGCGAGGTCGCGGCGACATTGGAGCCGGAGCTCAGCAAGAACGGGCGGGTGATGCCGTATCCCGACACGAACGTGCTTGTGATCGTGGAAACGCAGGAGCACATGCCGGACGTTGAGGCGCTGGTGGCGAGGTTGGATCGTGCGGCCACGACGCGCGTGTTTCAGTTGAAATGCGCGGCGGCATCGGACGCGCTGCTTCTCTTGCAGCCGCACATGTCGAGCGCGGCCTCGCTGCAGGCCGACCCGCGGACGAACCAACTGATTATTACGGACACGGCGGAGCGGCTCGCGAAGTTCGAGACGATCATTGCGGCCCTGGACCAACCCGACAAGGTTGTGACGCGCACGTTTGCGCTGAAATACGCCAATGCGGACCAAGTGGCGCAGTTGTTGCGCGAAATGCTCACTGGGCGCAAGCAGACTTCCGAAGGGTACGGCACCGGCAACTACGAAACCGGCGGCATGCCGTCGTCACAGAACGCTCGTCAGCGCATTTTCACCACGGAGCCCGGCCGGGGCCGCTCGGCTACGCCCCGGCAGTCGTGGCAGTCGCGCCGCGAACCAACGGCCAGCACGGCGGCGGCGCCGAATTCTACGCCTTCCGCCACGCCTCCTCCTGCCGATGTCGCGGCTCCGGATCCGCCCGCGCCGGAAGCGGGCGAGGCGGCGATGTCGCCCGAGGGCGTGGCGCTAGGGCCGTTGCAGACGGTCGTGGCCGATACGCGAACGAACACGGTCATTGTGACGCACACGGCATCGACGCTTGACCGGCTCGCCGAGGTGATCGCGAACATCGACGTGCCCAGCGACCTCCATTTCTACGAATTTCAGAATGGCGATCCCTCGGAACTCGACTTGGAGGTGAAGCTGGCCTCGCTGATGCCCGCGGAGAACCCGTATCTCAACGTCGAACCCATCAGCCGCAAGGTGACGTGGCGCAGCGGGCCGGACAAGGCAAGAGAGATTCTCACGCTGCTCGAGGAATGGGATCAGGCAATACCCCAGGTGCGGATTGAGGCGGAGATCCTGTCGGTCAGCGCGAACCTTGTGCGGAAGCTGGGCATCAATTGGCAGGCGGTCCTGGACGAGATGGACGGGGACCTGCTTGATACCAACATCAACGCGCGCATCAATTTCCCGACCGGCATCGGCGATACCGCTCCGCAGGGCCGGCTCACGGTCGGCACATTGGAGGCCGACGACTACACCGCCACGCTGCAGGCCCTGCAGTCCGACTCCGGAACGGAAGTGCTCGCGCGTCCGCGCATCCTCGTGAAGGACGGACAGGACGCGCTCTTCAGCAGCGCCCGCGACGAGCCCTACACGGTCGTGACGGTCAGCGGCGAGACCAATACGACGATGCAGGACGTGAAGTTTCTCAACGTCGGAGTGACGCTGGGTGTGTTGCCGAGCATCAACAAGCAGGGCGTGGTTTCGCTCGAGGTCCAACTCGAGATCAGCAGCCTTGCGGCGGTGCGCAACGGCGTGCCCGTCGTCGATCGGTCGACCGCGCAATCCGTGGTAAGCGTGCGCGACGGCGGCACGGTGATCCTCGGCGGCCTGCGGCAGCGGTCTCGCTCGCTGGCAAGCGAGGGCGTGCCGGGGCTGATGAAAGTTCCGGTGCTGGGAAACCTGTTCCGCAATCGCACGCGCGACCGGGGAGAATCGGAGATCGTGCTCATTCTGCGGCCGCGGATAGTGGGCGCGGACCAGGGTCGCGCTCCCGATGTTGCCGAGGTGGCGTTGGATTCGAAGCAGTCGCTGAGGGAAAAGGCGCTATCGGACAGTGCCGTGTCCGGGAAGGCGGAGGAATAGGCTCGAATGTCCGCGCATTCGACACAGACCGTGCTGCTGGTGTCGCACACGTCCTTCCCCGGCGGGGCGGAGCGCAGCCTTTTCGAACTTGCGCAGTCGCTGCACGCCGGGCGGGCATACCGCCCTGTTCTGGTGTGCCCCGCCGAAGGGGCGTTGCCGCGCTGGGCCGCGGCGCGCGGCATTAGCGTCATGACGTACGCGCCGCCCCGTGTCGAGGGCCGCGGACCGGCGGGCCTGGCGGGCGAAGGGCTGTGCGCGGCCGAGGCGGTGTGGACCCTGCGCCGGCACATCGCGCATGCGGGTGCGCACCTTGTGCACGCGAACGGTCTGAAGGCCTTTGCGGTGGGCGTTGCCGCCGCGCGCTGGGCGGGTATTCCTTGCGTCTTTCACAGTCGTGACTATCCGCACCGGCCCGTGCTGCTCCGCAATCTCATCGGCAGGGCCGACGCGACCGTAACCGCTTCGCGATTCATGGCCCAGGCGTTGCGGCAAACTCTGGGCATGCCCGCGTTGGATGTTGCGGTGGTTGCGAATCCCGTCGCGTCCGTTGCGCGCGATGTGGACGCGGGAAGGCGTATGCGGGCGAAGTGGGGGATCGGCGCTCATGCACGGGTCGTGGCGATGATCGCCCAGATGGTTCCCTGGAAGCGGCATGACCTCTTCCTGGAAGCCGCGGCACTGTTGCGCAGCGCACGTCGCGACCTTCACTTCGTGATCGCGGGCAGCGACCCGTGGGGCGTTGAGGCGGCCTACACCGCAACGCTTACGGCGCGGGCGTCGCGGCCGGATCTGGCCGGCGGCGTGACGTTCGCGGGTCAGTTCGAGGACGTGGGGGCGCTTCTTTCCGCGAGCGACGCGCTGGTGCTTCCCTCGGAGGGCGAACCGTTTGGACGGGTCGTGGTGGAGGCGTGGTGGGCGGGCGTCCCGGTCGTAGTCAGCAACCACGGCGGGCCCGCAGAGCTGGTGGACCATGGCAGAACCGGACTCCACTTCTCGCGAGGCAATGCGGCCGCGCTGGCCGTGGCCGTGCAGCGGGTGTTGTCGGACTCCGCGTTACGCGACAGCATCACCGCGCGGGGGCGCCAGGAGGCCGCGCGATTCGCACCGGAAGCGCACGCGGAAGCGGTGGTGGCCCTCTACCGGGGGCTGCTCGAATGAAAATCGGCTACGAATGCATGCTGACGGGGCCGCGAGATACCGGTGTGGGCGTGAGCATTCGCGAATTGCTGCACGCGCTGCTGGCGCTCCCGGGTGACCACACGCTGGTGCTGTATACGCACGGCGGCGCGGCGGTCGACCTGCCCGCCGGGAGCCGCGTCAGCACGGTCATTTGCGCATTGCCCGCGTGGGGCAAGGCGGCGCGGGCCGCGTGGCAGCAGTGGCTTCTATCGACGCTGCTGCGCGATAGGTCAGTCGACGTGTATCACGGCCCGGGCTATATCGTCCCGCCGAAGCTGCCGCTTTCGAGCGTGGTGAGCGTTTACGACACCATCGCGCTCGAGCGGCGCTCCCTCACCACCCGCGCAAACGCGGCCCATTACCGTTGGGCCGTGCCCCGGGCAGTCGGCGCCGCGCAACGTGTGATTGTGCCGTCCGATTACGTGCGCAAGAGGCTCGTGCACGCAACCGGCGTCAACCCGCGAAAGATCTCGGTCGTTCCGTTGGGCGTTTCCGGAGATTTTCGACCGCTTGATCCCGTGGAGACGTCAAATCGTCTCCGTGAAATCGGTTTGGATGATCAATCCTTCCTGCTTTGCGTGGGCAACATCGAACGCAAAAAGAACCTGGATGCGGCGTTGCACGCGCTTGCGGGCGTGCGGGCAAAGCTCGTGCTGGTGGGGCGGCCGGGAAACGCATACCGTGCGTTGCGCCGGCACATCGCCGCCCGCGGTCTTGCGGAACGCGTGGTGTTTCCGGGCTACGTATCGCGGCGCACACTTGTCGCGCTGTACAACGGCGCCACGGCGTTTCTGTATCCGTCGTACGAGGAGGGATTCGGGCTGCCGCCGCTTGAAGCCATGGCCTGTGGGACGCCGGTGGTGGCGTCGAACGCGGGCGCGTTGCCCGAAATCGCGGGCGCGGCGGCGTTATTGGTGGATCCGGAAGATCACGACCGGTGGTCGCGGACCGTGGCGCGGTTGATGGCCGAGCCGAACCTGCGCCGGGAACTGCGCGAACGCGGCCTTGCGCACGCCGCCCGTTTCTCGTGGGCGCGGACCGCCGCGGAGGTGCTGGACCTCTATCGCGGGGTGGCCGCCCATGGATAAGCGAACGGTTGGCGGACCGGTTGTCGCTCCGTTGTTGTGCGCAGGCATGGTTTTGATGGCTGTGGCGCGGGCTCCACGGGAGGGCGCGGAGTGGGGCGTTCCAATGCTTGTGCTCGGGCTGGCCTTGCTCACCGTGACGGTCCTGTGCAAGGCGGCGGCGCGGCGAACTCTGACCGCGTTGGGGTTTGTTTTCTGCGCCGTGCTCGCGGGACGTTACGTGCCGCGGTTCACCTGGCCGCTCACGGAGGACGCCACCTGGTGTGTCGCGCCCGGGGTTTTGCTGTTGTGCGCCGCCTGGGGGATGCATGCCTTTTCGCGACGGCGCGCGACGTGCCGTTCCTTTGCGATGCCGCTGTCCGGGACGATGTGCGCCGGTGCGGGAACGCTCGGCTATCTGTGCCTGGCTCCCGTCTACTCGCTGGAGGCGGAAGTGCTGCGTGCGATGGTGCTGAACGGAGTGCTGGCCGCGTGTTCGTGGAGCCTGATGATGGGACTGCGGCCACGGAAGGGACTGGCGCTGATGGTGTGCGTCGGCCTTTTCCTCTGCGCCGGGATGGTCCTCTCGTGATGGGCCGCGCGTTGTTTGCTGCCGCGAGCGTTCTGGCGGGTGTGGCCGTCGTCGCTTCGCCGAGTTCAG
>JAVEWL010000614.1:0-3759 GCA_034004565.1 FCB group bacterium
GACTGGCGGTATTTCAGGGTGGCCGTTCCTTCGTCGGCGCGAGTCACGGTGAAAAGCTTGAAGTGCTCCCCAAGGGATGCTGTGTCGAGGGGCAACATGCGCGCGGCGAGTTGCCACTTGCCGCCGCGTTCCTCGACCTTCAGGAGGAGCGTGTTTTTGCCCGCGTGCAGCACGACGGGGATTTGGTCGCTGTCAACCTCCAAGCCGCGTGAGCCGGGGTTTTCCCAGACGAGTTCGCCGTTGAACCACACACGCACGCCGTCGTTCGAGCCCAGCGCCAATACGCAGGCCTTCGGCTCCGCCGCCTGCACCTCGCAATAGGCGTAGGCCACACTCTTGTCTTCCTTCGATACCGCGTCGTCCAGGCTCACCCTGTCGTCGGGTGAAACGAAGCGCTTCCACACGCACTGGCCGCCGTCGAACGCCACGGCTTGCCCTTCGGCGATCGGTGCGGTGCCTTCGCCGCCGAGGTAGTCCTGATACATGCCCGGCAAGCGTATCGCGTCGACGTTGCCATCGGGTCCTGCGAGGGGGAAGGGACCGCAGACCAGCCATTCCTTGAAGAACTGCTGCGACGGCTCCGCGCCATAGGTCGGCGCCTCCGCCCACGCTCCCGTTGCCGCCAATACACATACCAGAAACCACGCCACGTGCCGCATGAGGATTTCCTCCCGTTTTGGGTTAGCTTCCGTACAGGGTGAAGCATACCCACGGCGCAAGAGCGGTTAAAGTCAGGAACCAGGACGAGGAAGAAAAGAGCACGCAACCATGTCGTCCCTGCCCAACTTGTCATCCCGAGCTTGCGAGGGAAGACAGTAACCAAGTTCGCCTTCATGGCACTCAGGCTCGAAGTGCCCCAAAGGCATCTGCTAGGATTCGGCTGTGAAGGAGTACAGACTATTGAGCAACCACAAGTGGACCATTATCGCCCAGTTGCTGGTCTTTGGGCCTATGGTCACTGTTGCGATCACAGTGCTGCTCAATTCTCGCACGGGTTCCGAAACGGATCTCGGCAAGAGCGCCCAACTCACGACGCCGCCCGCGGCCCTTTCGGAACCGATCGACCTGCGAATCGTCACCTTCAACTTGCACGATCTCTATTTGGACTCGGCCGACCGCCCTGCGCGCATGCGGGGTGTCGGCGCGGTGCTGGCGGAACTGGACCCGGACATCGTGGGCATTCAGGAAGCGTTTATCGCCTCGGACCGCCGGGTACTGCTCGATGATTTGGCCGCGAAGAATTCGCGCCTCGCGCATCACCAGTACTTTCCCAGCGCCACGGTGGGCAGCGGCCTGTTGGTCCTGAGCGCCTTTCCGCTCACGGAATGCTTCTTCCACCGCTACAGGCATGACGGGAAATGGTATCGCTTCCAGCACGGCGACTGGTGGGCGGGCAAGGGCGTTGCGCTTGCCCGCGTGCAGCTCCCGAGCGGCGGCTATCTCGACTTCTACAACACGCATCTTCACGCGCAATACGGTCGCGGCGAATACGTGACGGTAATCGAGAACGAGGCCCTCGAGATTGGACGTTTCGTGAAGGCCTCCGCAACGGGCGTGTCGCCGGCGATCGTCGTGGGCGATTTTAACTGCACCCCGGATTCCAACGCCTACGGCCTTGCGGTATCCGAGGCCGGTCTCAAGCGGATGATGCTGCAAGATACCCGGATCGACCACATCTTCGCCGTGGACAATCCCCGCTACGCATTTACCGCGCTGGAGACCATCCGCATCGACCGCAAGGTCAAGATTGGCGACCGCGAGGAACGCCTCAGCGACCACACGGGCTACCTGTCGGCGATCCGGATCGCTCCGGCGAAACAAGAAGATTCCGTTGCCGACGTTCCAGGGAAGTGAGCCCACCCCCGTCCCGTTCGTGCTCGTGCACGTAATCGTGCTCGTCGACGAGTACGAATGAGAATCGATTACGAGCACGATTACGAGCACGAGCACGAGGAGGAGTGGGGGGCGGTCTAGAACCCTTCCAGCATTACCCCCAGGGGTGCCGCGCTCGGCTGTTGCGTCGCGAGGTGGTGGGCCAGGAGGGCGCAACGGTCGGCGTCGATGAGGTGGTCGTCGCCTTTCTCGTAGACGACCTGGCCATTGAGGCCGGTGCGGTAGGTGTGGGCGGCGTATTGGGTCTCGCGGTCGGGCAGGCGAGGGAACACGAGGCTGCGCTCGGCCATGCGGCGCTGGATGAGCTCGGTCATGAACTGCTTGGTGTTGCGGCGCTGCGGGGAGCCGTCGGGCAGGGGTTCGAGCTCGACGCTGGCGCCGAAATCGAAGCCGCTCACTTTTTCGCACCAGTCGGCGCCGAGGGTCATCAGCTTGTGGACGATGGCGCGGCCGTTGTTGCCGGCGTCGATGCCCACGGCGCGGAAGTCGTACGCGGCGTCGAGTTCTTCGATGATGGCCTGCTGGCGTGCGTAGTTTACCCCGCGCAGATGGATTCGCAGTACGTTGACGAGGTGCGGTTCGGCGTTGCGATAGACGACGAACTCGGAAGGATCGCGGGCGTAGCCGAGGTCGCAGCCGAGGTAGTATTCGCCGCGCGAGATGTGTTCGGGGGCGCTGAAATCATCGTCCTCACCGAGCTCGATGTCGTGGAAGTCGGCGCCTTCGTCCACGCAGGCGAGGTAGTCCTCGAGGCGGAACACGCCGTGCGCGGGCGCACCGTGCTGCCCGAGCACGCGGTGGATGTAGCCGGCGGAGTCGCGTCCGCCGTAAAGCCGCGCGAGTTCCTCGTCCTTCTCGGGCGTGAAGTCGGGGTTCACGCGCGAGGGCCAGTTGTATTGCTCGGCGTCCGGATCCTGGGTCATGCGATAGAAACTGTTTCGCAGGCCGTTGGGCACGCCGTAGACCCAGCGCCGCCCGCCGCCGTTCAGCGATTGAAACAACTCGGCCCACGAGGGCTCGGTCATTTCCTGGGCCTCGTCGACGATTTGCCAATCGACGTGAAGCCCCTGGAAGTTGCGCCCGCCGGGCCCCGCGAGGCGTCCCCAAAGGACGAAGCCGTTGCTGAAGCGCAGGAACCACGAGGGCGAGCGCTTGACCTCGACCAGCGCGGTACCCAGGAAGGGCGCGGTCTGGAAGCGCCGCACGAGCCGGTTCATGAGAGGAAAGAGATGGTTCTCGCACTGTGTGGCGATGAGCATCTCGGTGTCGGGACACGCCACCATCGCCCACGACGCGATAATTTCGATCTCGGCGGTCTTGCCGACGTCGCGGCCGTCGCAATGCACCTTGCGGTCGGCGTAGGACTCGAGCGACTGCACCTGGTACTTCCGCGCGCGCCAGGGGAGGCCCCGGGAATTGGTGAGGCAGTCCAGGGCGAACCGCGTGCGGCGATGGGCGTCGAACCAGCGGGCGACGTCGCCGGGTTCCAGGCCGCGCTTACGGAGCCGGCGCTGAGCTTTTCGTTTGTTCAGAATCATGCGGGGTTCCTGGCGGTTCGGCGTGCGGTGCTTTTTCGGGCAGGCTCCAGGCATTCTTCGAGGATGCCCTCCGTGCGCTTGAGCAGGGGGCGCAGGGAATCGGCGAGATTGAACTCGGCGGGCTTGCCCGCGCAGGCGCAGCTATCTTCCAATTCCGAGAGCGCCTTTCGGCGGCGTTCCATGGCCTTGGCCATGGCTTCGAGGAAGGGGTGGAGCTTGGGGTCGGCGCCGTCGTCGGCGTGCTGGACGACGCCCTTGTCGTACACGGACTGTTCGAGTGCCCGGGCCGTCAGGGTGGCCGAGAGCACTTCGACCAGGCGCAGCGCCA
>JAVEWL010000615.1:0-3758 GCA_034004565.1 FCB group bacterium
ATTCCGGCACATCGGGATCGTCGGGCGGCACCTGGAACTCGAGTTCCTTGCCGTTGCGCCGCGAGATGAGGACGACTTTGCGTCCGCGAAACACGAGGTGCGTGCCGGATAGTCGCTTGGGAAGAAGCGATCGCAATTCGTCGAGATCCGTTCCGCACAGGGAGGCCGGGTCGTCGGCGTTCATCCAGAATACTGCATCTTCGTCCAACGGATGCTGCAACTGCCGCACGGTGGCGGGTTCGACGAATTGCAGGCCGGGCACGCCCTGGAAGAACGAGCCCGAAACGATCTCTCCACTCAATTCCATCAGGCGAAGCGTGCGGAACAACGTCGACCATCGGAATCCCGTCTGTTCTTCCGCCAGCAACTCGCGGAACAATACCCCATATCGCCGCATAAGCAGTCGCACGCGGTCGCGGTAGAGGTCGTCCTGCTCAAGGATGTCGACCGTGTTGTCGCTGTCCAGCGCGTACCAGTTGCCCGCAAAGGGCCGGGCCGCCTTCCATCGTTGCAGCGACGCGCGACGCGAGCGCGCCGGTTGCACCTCGGCCGCCTGGAACCGGTGCTCAACGCCGCGCCGCACCGCCGCGAACGAATCGTTCGCAATCTCGCCCCGCCACACCCGCTGCCATAATTGCCGGGTCAGTTCACCGGAGGACTGCTCGCTTTGCTTCAGCAATTCCGAGAAGGCGTATCGGCCTCGAGGCTCCGGAAGTAGTGTGCCTGCCTCCGGGTCCGATTCCGGCGAATCGCGAAACAACTCCAGGCTTTCCGACAATCCAAATGCAATCTGCCGCTCTCCGCATCCGAACCAAATGAGTTCGCTTTCCTGCAAGAGGCTGTCGAGCATGGCGGGCAGGTACGGGTTTGTGCGTGCCGGCAGGACATCGGTCTCGACGCGCTCGACGGCCAGCGGATACGCGAACAGCAGTTCCAGCGCATCCTGCAGGGCTTCGAGTGCGTTGCCTCGCCTCGTGAGCCCCTGGCGCTGCGCCAGAAACAGCGGCAACGCATCGACCGGCAACGCCTCGAACGAGGGGCGGCGTTGCGCGCGGGCCATGCGAAGCAGCCGCTCGAAGTTCTCCGCGTCGCATACCTCGATTGCGTCGGAGCCTTCGAGGAGCGACCCCACCAACACCAGCGAATCCTCTACCAGCGCCTCCAGGGTTTCCGTCAACACCTCCGGCGTGAGATCGAGGGCCTCCATGACGTAATCGCGCGTAACGGGTCCGTAGAAACGCAGCCATTCCGCCAGCCAGTCGACCAACTCGGGGGCCTCTTCGTCCTCGGCCGCGCCCGGCGGCACATCGACCTGCGTCCCCTCCAAATCCTCCAGTATCAGGCCCGGACGATCGCCCATGGACAGCGCCGTGACAAAGCGAGACAGTTCTTCGAGTGCAACGATTCCGTCCAACGTGCCGCGGCTCGCTCGCACGCGGACCAACTTGTGCGCCACGCCCTGGAGCACCTCTTCGTCACGGGGAAATAGCGCCTGCCATTCCTGCATCGGAATGAACAGCCGTTCCTTGCTCCAATCGAGCCATTCCTCGGGCGACGACGGTGCATAGCCCGGCAGCAGGCGCTGGATCTTGCGCTGAAACGTTTCCGCCACAGACACCGGGATACGCGGCCGCAGTTCGGCGGAGCCCATTACCTCGCGGATAAGTTCATCACCCAGGTTTGATGCGCGCGCGCCCTCGGGCGTGTCGTCCATGTACACAAGCGCGTTGGTCTGCTCCCACATCAGGCTGCTCGCAAACGGACTCGGCTCGGGGGTTATGCACTCGGTTACGCGCAGGCCGTCGTGCACTTCGTTGAGGCGTTCCTTCAGGGATACGAGATCGAACTCATCCTGCAGGCACGTCCGCCACGTCTCGATGAGGATAGGAAAATCGGGCCGGTTCATGACCACGTCGAACAGCCGCTTCGACCGCAGCCGGCTCAACCAGAGCGGTGTGCGTTTTCCGAAGCCCTGGCGCGGGAGCAGCAGGGCCCGCGCGGCATTTTCACGGAATCGCGCGCCGAAATAGCCCGTCTGTTCGAGTCGCTTCCGAAGGAGGGCCTCGAGGTTCGTCGACGTTACGAGCGCGAGCACTTCTTCCGCCGTGCACGCGGTCGCGGCCGTCACGAGCACGCCCGTGTCGTTCAGGCGCACCTCCGCGCGCTCGCCGAAGGCGTCTTCCCAAGCCTGTGTCAGCGCGATCGCATAGGGCCGGTTCAACGAACCGCCCCAGAGCGTATGGATGAAATACTGGCGCCCCTCCGCGCCGCCGATGTAGTCGACGCACTGCTCGACCAGCAGGTGATGACGGTGGGGCAGGTCCGTCTCGGTGTGCACCCGCTGCCTGCGAAGGTACTGCAGCAGTTCCGCGGCGGCCGGCGGGCTCATGGCATGCTCGCGCTCCAGTTCGGTGACGAAAGCGTCGTCGTGCAGGCGATCGTTCGCCTGCTCCAGAAACTCGGCCACGCGATGCGCGAAGTGATAGCGTTGCTCCGCCTGATCGGCGCGCCAGAAAGGGACGAAGGTTGTTCCGACCGGGGACGGCGCCACAAAGACATCGTTGTGCGTGATCTGGCGAATCTGCCACGATTGCGCGCCAAGCGTGAACGTGTCGCCGGCCGCGCGTTCCCACACAAACTCCTCGTCCAACTCGCCGATGCGCGCATGCGTGTCGAGACGCCGCAGCGTGAAATAGCCGCGGTCGGGAATCGTCCCGCCGGACGAGTACAGGCGCAGCAGCGCCATTTCCTTCGCGCGCACGGTCCCGTCGATGCGGTCCACCGACACCAGCGGGTCCAGGAAGCGCACCCGCGCGTCCGCATAGCGTCCCGCGAGCATTTCGAGCACCAAATCGAAGTGGTTTCGCCGCAGATGGTGATAAGGCTCGGACGCCCGCAGCGCGTCGTACAGCGCATTGATGTCCCAGGTTTCCACCGCCGTCATCGAGACGATGACCTGCGCGAGCACGTCCAGCGGCGCGGACACCGGCAGCATGGGTTCCACGTCGCGTTCGCGCACGGCGCGCGCCAGCACGGCCGCGTGCACGTAGTCCATGCCGTGCACGGGGAGCAGGGTGCCGCGGCTCGTCTCCCCCACTCCATGTCCGGCGCGGCCCACGCGTTGAATGGCCGACGCCACTGACACGGGGGCGCCGATGAGCACGACCTCGTCGAGCGACCCGATATCGATGCCAAGCTCCAGGGAGTTGGTCGCCACGATGGCCTTGAGATCGCCGCGCTTGAAGCGCTGTTCGACTTCGAGCCGCGTTTCACGCGAGAGCGATCCGTGGTGCGCGTAGGCGACGCGCTCGCCCGCCTCCTCGTTGATGAACATGCACATCCGCTCGCACAGCCGCCGGCTGTTCGTAAACACGAGCGTCGAGCGGTTGCTTCGGATGATTTCACCGCATTCGCGGGCCATGTCGCGCCAGATGGCGTCGCGCACACCGCGCGCGGGCGCCCGCACGTGCAATTCCAGCGACTTTTGCGCTTCGGACCGTACCGGCGTAACCGGTCGCGGCGTATAGGCTGCCTCTTCGCCCGAGCCGACTTGCTCGTAGCCGCCGATGAAGTTCGCCACCGCCTCCAGCGGTTTCACAGTCGCCGACAGGCCTATGCGCTGGAAGTCGCCCGCCAGCGCCGTCAGTCGCTCGATCGCCGTGATGAGATGCGTCCCGCGCTTCGAGTCGACCACGGCGTGTATTTCGTCCAGGATGACCGTCTCGATGCCCTTCAGCGTGGGCCGCGACTTCTGCGTC
>JAVEWL010000616.1:0-3752 GCA_034004565.1 FCB group bacterium
CTTCGCGCGTACGCGCGCTGTTGCCCAAGCCCTGTCGCGTACACGCTCGGATGGTCGCTGCGAAATACCATTGTTGGGTCACTGGAATACGCTTCCCGGATTCCTTTCAGAATTCCCATTCTTCTCATACTTCCCATCTCGTTTGCGGCACGCCCCTTAACGCCGCTATAGTGGCCTCCGCCGGTTCAGGCTTGCATCCACGGCTTTTTGCGGGATGCAAGCCTGAACGGCTCACACCAGAACATGCGGATTCAATCCCTATCCGGTCTCGGTGAAGGTTGGTTACGCGCACACTCCTGGAGGATCCTCCATGTCTCACGCCATATTTGTATTTCTCGCCGCCGTCGCGAACGCGCAGGCTCCCGCGGGCGACCTCGTTGACGAGGCGCGGGCGTTCCTGGGCGCATTGTCCGAGGAATTGCGTGCAGAGGCGCAGATTCCGTTCAACGACGACGCCCGCTTGGATTGGCATTATGTGCCTCGCGAACGCCCGGGCCTTTCGCTCAAGAAGATGTCGCCAGAGCAGCGCGAGAAGGCGCTGTCGTTGATGCGGGCCGCGCTCAGCCCGAAGGGATATGAGATCACCGAAACCATCCGCAAACTCGACATCGTCTTGCGGGAAATGGGCGGTGGCCCCTCGCGCGACCCGGAATTTTACGACGTGGCCGTGTTCGGGGAACCGTCCACCGATGCGCCGTGGGGGCTGCGGTATGAGGGGCACCACATCTCGCTGAACTGGACCTTCGCCGACGGCAAGGCCATCGCCAGCACGCCGCAGTTTCTCGGCGCCGATCCGGCGGATGTAGCGGAAGGCGAGTTCAAGGGCACGCGGGCTCTCGGGGCCACGGAAGACCTGGGAAGGAGCCTCGTGATGTCGCTATCCGAAGAGCAGCGGGCCAAAGGCGTTCTCGACGCCACGGCGCCGCCCGAGATCCTCACGGGCGCCGCGCGCGAGGCGGCCATCCTCGAGGACAAGGGTATCGCGTACGCCGAGCTGAACGCCGACCAGCAGGGATTGCTGCTCGAGATCGTGCGGGAGTATGCGAGCGTGCAGCCCGATGCCCTTGCGAAGGAACGATTCGAGAAGATTCAGGCGGGCGGAATCGAGAAGTTGAAGTTCGCCTGGATGGGCGGACTCGAGAAGGGCGAGGGACATTACTACCGCATTCAGGGCCCGTCGTTCGTTATCGAGTACGACAATACGCAGAACAACGCCAACCACGTCCACACCGTCTGGCGCGACTTTAATGGCGACTTCGGCCGCGACCTGCTTAGGGACCACTACCACGACCACCCCGCGCCGCATCAGCATTGAGCGTAAATGTAACCCCGAATTCCTATTCGGGGCTTTTGACTCAAGCGCTGCGCTGTGAAGAAAAAGCCCCGAATAGGAATTCGGGGTTACATGAAGACACCCCCAAGCCGGGGCTTGGGGGTGCCACAAAGTCTGTTGTTAACCTACTTCGCTTCGACGCCCATTTCGGCGAGTTTCTGGACCGCCAGTTCCTTCACGTCGGTGGGCGGTTCGGCCTGCACCACGCGTTGCAGCACCGGCACGGCCGCTTCCTTGCCCTGCTGGGCGTGAACGGTCACGTAGGCCCGGCCGGCGTACGCAAACAACGACGAGTCGGCCTCGGCGGCTTTGCGGAACGCCTCGGCATCCGGCGAAACCTGCGCGGCCTTGTCGAACAGCGGGCCGGCGAATTCGTCGAGCACGGGCAGCGATTCCGGGCGCGCCATGCGTTCGAGGCCGGCAAAGGCTTCGCGCTTCAGCACGGGCGTCGCTTTCGAGCGGATGACCTTTTCGTAGAGGCCCTGCGCGGCGGCGGCATCGGTGCCTTCGGCCGCGACAGCCGAAGCCAATACTAGTTCGGCGGCGTGGCGGCTGCCCCAGGGGGAGCCCTTCTCGATCGCTTCAAGAAGGAGATCCGTCGCGGGCGCTTCCCCGGCGGCCTCGGCGGCGGCAAGCCGCACTTCCGCCGATGACGACTGTTTGCCGGTTTCGACGGCCTTGCCCACCGCGGCGGACTTGCGGGCCGCGAGGATTTCCAACAGCGCGGCCTGCGTGGCCGGATCCGCCTTGGCGAACGAATCGGCCAGCATCGCATCCGCCTGCGGCGAGGTTTCCTTTACCAACAACGGCAACACGATGAAACGCGCACCGGGGCGGTTCAAGGCGGCGACCGCCAACGGCACGAATTCTTCTGGGGCTATGGTGGTGTTCTTCAGGTTCACCAGCGCGGCGGCCACAAGATAATCTTCCTGGCCGTTCTCCGCAAGACGTTTCAGCATGCGAACCGCCCGCTGCGGATCGCCGTTCACGGCCGCCGTAATCCGCGCGTTATCCAGGCGAATCAAATCTTCCGGCGCTGTCACATCGTCGCGTTTCACGACCTTGCCGGGCCCCACGCCCAGGCGTGCCAGCGCATCGATGCACGCCCACTTCACCTCGGGCGGACCGGCTTTCGCCGCCGAGGTCAACGCCTCGACCGCGGAAGTCGCCTTGCGTTCGCCCAGCGCCGTGGCTATGCCCGCCGCAATCGCCGGCGGCGCGGCCGGCAGCGCGGCGATAAGCGCCTGCGTCGCCCCCTCGCCGGGCATGTCCTGCAGCGTCATGCACGCATCTTCCGCGAGTCTCGGCGCGCGCAGGGCCTCGGCCACAGCCGGGGCTTCCGCGTCGCCGCCGCACAGCGCCAGCAGGCGCAGCGCTACCAGGGGCACGGGGAGGGGATACACCGCATCCAACAGCTTCGTCAGCTCCGCGGCCACGGCAGCCTTCTCGGCATCCGCGCCCGGCCTGCAGGCATAGTCCACAATATTATCAAGCGCCTGCTCGGCCGATTTCACCACCTCGCCGTCGCTCGACGGCAACAACTTTCCCGCCACCGGCGCCACCGCCGCCGCCCCCGCAGGACCCGCGCCCTTCCAGGCGCTCGCCCGAACATCCGCCGACGGATCCGAAAGGCCCTTCACGAGCGCATCCACGTCTGCCGCGCCGGCCACGGCGCACATCAAGAGCGCCGCTATAGTCAATCCCAATCCTTTACGCATCTCGATCTATCTCCCACCTATCGTCAGAGACGCTAGTCTTAAAATCGAAAATCCAAAATCGAAAATCCCTAGACGTGGAACGGTCCGCGGCCCGGGCTGCTCAACAGCCGGTTCGCTTCGTCGTCGCCGACGAAAACCTCCTTCACCGGATCCCATTCGAGCGGCCGGCCAAGGCGATAGGCGAGGTTGCCCAGGATGCACATCGACGCCACGCGGTGCGATGCCCAGATGTTCATCAGCGGCTTCTCGCGCGTGCGGATGCAGTCGAACCAGTTCTCATAGTGGCCCGGGCTCTTGAAAGGCTCAACGCCGTTCGGCCCCGGCTCGAAGTTCTTCACCTTGTCGTCTACCGTCGTGCCGCCGCCGTCGCCGCCGAACACGACCAATTCGTCCTTCGTGCCCTTGTAAATAGCGCCGAACGACTTCGGCTTCAGCATGACGCCCGGCTGCGACCAGGTCACGGTCAGGTCGGGATCCTTGAACTCCCACGCGACTTCCATCAGGGTCGGCGTGTCCCAGATGCCCGTGTGCGGAGGCTCACCCGTCGCGGTTACGCGAACGGGGCCCTTGTCGTCAAGATTCAGGAACCACGACACCAAGCTGAGCACGAGCGCGCCGCGGTCACGGATGTTGCCGCCGCCGTACTCCAGAAACCAGCGGAAATTGAAGTGCACGCGCTCGGGATGGTACGGCACCCAGCG
>JAVEWL010000617.1:0-3750 GCA_034004565.1 FCB group bacterium
TGGGCGATTCGATTGTCGGGATGCGGTTATTCGTCATATACGGTCTTGATGTTGTAGCGCCGGCTGAGCTCGCGCAGTTGCGCGATTCGTTCGGGCGTCTCCCCCACTCGCACAATCTCGCCGATGAGGTAGTAGACCTTTCGGAAGGCCCAGCCGCGGGCGATCTCTTCGTCGCCGCCACGGGCCTTTGTGAGGTCGGTCTTGAAGACGAGTTCCTTCCGCTTGGTGGCGGCCCTGCCGACGAGCCGCATGGTCAGATCGCCGTCTTTCTTGGGATGGAAGCGGCCGTAGATTGTGACGGCGCGGCCCCGGAAGAAGTCGGGCAATTCCTTTGGGAAGAGGTTCGCGGCGTCGACGTTGCCGTAATCGGCGCGCAGATCCATCAGGAGGGGATCGTTGAGTTGACGAAAGAAGGTGGGCAAATCCTTTCCCATGGCATTGACCTCGCCGGAGACGTAGGACTCGCCCTTGTTGCGGTAGGCCAGGAGGTCGAGCAGGTATCGGTTGACGGTGTTGCCGCCGCTGAAGGCGTAGATGGGATTGCGTTCGGCGTTTTCCTCGGTGAGGGAGTTGATGATCATGCGTCCGTCGCGCAGGCCTGCCGTGGGGCGTCCGTCGGTGACGACGAGGACCACACCGGGGATGCCGTCGCGGGTGGGGGCGTTGACGACGGGGCGGATTGCGCTGAAGATGTCGGTCTCACCGAAGGATTTCAGGCCGGAAAGGAAGGTGAGCGCGGCGGCCTTGTTTTCTTTTGATGCCGGAACGCGGTCGGGCTGAAAGTACTTCGGCGTGTCGCGGAACACGACGATGTTGAAGAGGTCGTCGGGGCGCAGGAGTTCGAGCGTCTTCTTGATGCCCTGGACACTGGCATCGAGTTTGCGTTGGATGATGCTGTTGGATGCGTCGATGACAAAGGTCACGTCCTTCGGAAGGATCTGAACGTCACCGTTTTTTTTCGGCGAGATGCGCAGGCGAAAGAATCCCTCTTCCTCGTTTGGCGGGAGGTAGCTTTCGACCTGGATGTCGACCAGATCGTCGAAAAACTCGGAGGTGTTCTCGGCGCGCAGTTCCTGGTTGAGGGGGGCGCGGGCCACGGCGATCTCGGCGGGCAGTTCGGGCAGGTCCTGCTCGGGCAAGATGAGGCTTTCGAGCGGCTTATCGGGCGTGGCGACCGCCTGCATTGCGTCCGCTTCGCTCACCGGCGCCTGGCCCTCCACAGGTTCGCTCGAGAAAAACGACGGCCCCGTTGCCGGAAGGGCCAGCGTGTCGTTTGGCGCGCCGCCGGTATCTCCGAACGTGGGCAATTCGTCCGGGGCCAGCACGCGGGGGGCGCTGGGGCGGGCGAGTTTGCGGGTGACTTCGATGTCCTGGCGGGCGATGTTTTGGGCGATCTCGATGACCTTCGAATCGATGCGATCGAGGGTCTGAGCGTCGGGTGCGAGATTGTGTTCGCGTTCGATGGGCTCTGTGGAGATGCGCTCGGCGAGTTGGGGCACCTCGACGGTGGCCTTCAGTGCGTCCTCGGCCGGCTTGAGGAGTTCCGTTTCGCGCTGGAGCAATTCCTCGATGCTTGCGGGACGCGATGCCTCACCGGGGGGTGCGCCGGGCGCGGAAGGCTCGGCCACGTCCGGGGCGGGCGGGATATCCTGCTTCAGGTCAACCCGGAAGGTATCCCAGGAGCGCGCGCGGACGGAGGCGATGTTGAACATGGTGATACGGTCGGAAATGAGCACCAGCGCGCCGTGCAGCACGATGGACAAGGCAATGCTGAACCCGAGGATCGCGCGGCGGCTGGGCACACCTCTCCCCCTCCCGGGCTCGGCGGGAACGGAAGCGGGTGTTTTGCCCACGGCGCTCATGACTGGGAGGCGGCCTTGAGTTGGGCGAGACGATCCTGCGCCTTGGCGGACGGCTCGCTTTCGGGATAGGTCGCGACGAGTTCCTGGTAGACTTTGCGGGCTTCGCCGATGCTCTCGAGCTTTTCGAAGCATTGGCCGGCGCGCCACAAGGATTCGGGCGTGAGTTGCTCGTGGAGGAACAGGATCGCCACGCGCATGTAATGCTCGGATGCGGCTTTCGGGTCGTCCTTGGCCTCGGCCAGTTCGCCCAGGCGGAACCGCGCCTCGGCCGCGAGGTCACCTGAGTTGGTGTTGGCGATTTCCTCGTAGAGGCCGGCGGCCTTATCGGATTCCATTTTTGCGTCGTAGGCCTTGGCCAGGTGGAACTTGGCCTGGGCCGCGTATGGACTCTCCGGATTCTGCGCCAATTCCTCGAAGGCGGCAAGCGCCTCGTCGTGCTTGCCGGCGGCCTCTTTCGCGAGGCCCAGTTGAAGGCGCACGGCGTCGGCGTTGGTGTAGTCCGGATGTTGCTTGAGCAGTGCCGCGAAGGCGAGGGACGCCTCTTCCCACTTCTTCGCGTCGTACATGCGCTGGCCGACCCAGGCGTAGATCTTCTCGCCGACGTCCACCACGGGCTGATCTTCGATCAGTTTCAAGAGGAGTTCGGCGGCGCCTTCGTAGTCCTTCGACTCGTAGCGGGCAAGGGCGAGGCCTTTCAGGGCGCGTCCGCCGAGCGAGTTGTTGGCATCGGCCTTCTGGGCGGCCTCGTAGGATTGCATCGCCTTGACGGGATCCTTGGCCTCGTAGAGATGGTAGTCGCCGATGCGCAATTGCGCTTCGGCGGTGTGAGCGCCCTGGGGAAACTTGTCGGCCAGCGTGCGGAAGGCGTTCGCGCTGGATTTGTATTCGCGCATGTTGTGATAGGTCACGGCGAGGCGGTAGAGGGTCTCCTCTTCCACCGAGGGATCGGCGGGCATTTCGAGGAGTTTCTTGTACTTCTGGACGGCCTGCTCGAAGGCGGCTGCGGAAAACTGCGCATCGCCCGCGCGCAGAATAGCCTCGCCCGCGAGCGCGTGATCGGGATAGCGTGTCGCGAAATCTTCGAAGGCCTTGGCGGCTTCGGCGGGCTGGGTCAGCTTCGTGCGGCATTCGCCGGCCTTGAAGAGCGCGTCGGCGGCGAATTCGCTGCCGGGGAATCGCTCGGCGACGAGCGTGAACTGGGTGCAGGCGTCGGCGTAGTTCTGTTCGGCCAGGAGAATGCTGCCGAGCAGGAACGCGGCTTCGCCGGCGTAGCGCTCGTTCTGGTTGGTCTCGAGGAAACGCGTGAGATCGGCCTTGGCGGCGGCGGTGTCACCGGCAAGGTAGAGGGTCCAGGGAATCTTGTAGCGCGCGCGCTCGGCAAACTCGGAACCGGCGTGGTTCGACACCAGTTCACGGTAGAGCGCGAGGGCGGGCTCGTACTTCTTTTGCTGCTGGAGGCAACTCGCCTGCAGGTATTTCAGGCCTACGGCCGCATCGCCTTCTGGCTGTGCCTTGAGCAGGGCTTCGGCGGCCTTGGAGGCTTCGTCGAACTTGCCGGCATGGAACAGCGCCCAGGCGTAACCGTAGTCGGCCTTGCGGGCGAATTCGGAATCGGGGAAATCCTGCTTTAGCTGCTGATAGGCCTTCACGGCGGGCTCGTACCAGCCGAGCTTGTCGTAGGTTTCGGCGGCAAGGTAGCGGCTTTCGGCGCGCAGTGCGGGGTCGGCGCTCTCGGCGGCCGCGACGTTGGAGAATTCGATGGCCGCGTTTTCCGATTCCTCGCGGGCAAGCAGGACGTAGCCCAGTTGGAAGCGCGCGTAGGGCGCGAGGGCGTCGTCGGCGTGCTTTTCGCTGAGTTCCTTGAAGGCAGCGTGGGCCGGATCGAGTT
>JAVEWL010000618.1:0-3744 GCA_034004565.1 FCB group bacterium
CTTCCACTTGATCACCAGAACCGGCCGCGACTCTTCTTCCTTGAAAAGCCGTGCCAGGGCCGCGCGCAGGATGACGTCGCCCTCGTTCTCGTATTGATGCACGAGGATGAGGCTCTTCTTGATGGAATTCACGTCGCCGATGTGGCGCAGGCGCTTGAGGGCCACCTCAATCTCCGCGACCGCCTTCACCAGCACCTCGGCCAACTGCACCGCTTCTTCGCGAATCTCCGTCAGCTCGTATAGGGTCAGGCGCGAAGCCGACGCGTCGACCGCATCGACGACGTCGTCGAGCCGCTTGATAAGCTGGTGGATGTCCACGCGATCAATTGGCGTGATAAATGTCTTATTGAGCTCCTCGATGCACCGGTGGGTTAAATCATCCGCCTGATGCTCGAGTTCCTTAATCAGCGTCGCCTGGTCCTGGCTGTTCACCTCGCCGGCGGTAAGCGCGCGAAACGCCTCGCAGGCCTCGATGGCGAGCTTCGCATGCTGTTCAAAGTAGGTGAAAAAGCACACTTCTCTTGGCAACAATCGACGAAACATAGTCCTCCTAAGAACCCGGCATGGACAAGCCGGTCACTTCCTGTCGGCGCACCTCATCCCCTGCCGTTTGCGCCGGGAATGGACGGTCCGGAAGCATCGCGCCCGGCCGCAACCCAGATCCTGGCAACAAAAACATCGATGGCGCCCCCTGCCCAGACGTGCGGGAGTCACACCTCGACCCCTCTCGATCCGCGAAAGATCACTCAGGAGCGAATCTGCGCACCCCGTCTTGCCCAAGAAACGGGTGCCCGCATTGTAGCCCATTTGACCCGCCAGACTCCAGAAACTGCCGCATCGAATTGCCGAGTTCCCCCACGGGCATCCCGGTTCCGCGTGAAGCCCTTCGCCCCAAAAGGACTCGCCCAGTGCCCCGCCGCTCGCGAATACAATCTTGCCGCGACGGTACTTGCACCCGCAGCCGATCCCGCGTAAGATGGGTGCGCTTGACCAGGGGGCATCTGGCGGGTGGGGTATCCGGTTCTCCACGATATGCGGCCATATGCCGGCGCTAGCATCCAGCCACACGGCGCCGACACCCTGGAGGGTACTGATATGAAAAACGAGGGTCCCGTGTACCGGCGAAGCCCCCAGCGGGCCGTTGCCGACACGGACGACACGTATTCCGACGAACCCAGCGAAAAACGGCATACCGCGCGCGGCGAGCTTCAAGCGCGCCTGGCCGAACTCGAAGCGCAGAACCGCGAATTGCGCGAAGCGCAGGCGCGGGCCGAATCCAACCACCACATATACGTGGAACTCTATGAAGACTCTCCTGTCGCCCATCTGGTCCTGGACAAGGACGGAATCATTCTGCGCGCCAGCAGAGCCGCCGGCGATCTGCTCGATACGCCCGTGCGCCGGCTGATCCGGAAGCCCTTCCACCTCTTCGTCCAGCGCGACACCCTCAACGAATACCGAGCCCACTGCCGAGAAGCCATCCTGACGCGACAGAAGGTCGCGTGCGGCGCCCTGCTGCGCATCCGCGATCGCAACCCCGTCGAGGCCCGCCTCGAAATCGTCGGCATGCGCTATCCCGAGGCCGAAGGCCTCGCCTGCCACATGGCCATCGTCGAAATCCGTGAATTGGAAGAAAGCGACGCGCCCGCCGAAGGCGAAACCGCGCACCTGCCTCACGATCTCCCCGCGGTCAACCTCGCCACTTCGGGCGAAACCAAGCCCCTGTGGGGCCAGGCCGACCCCCAGGAAGATCCGCATTCCTCCCACGAGGCCCACGGCGCCCTGGGATGCATCCGGAACATCCTGACCCTGCTCTCCAACGCGGTTCCCGGCGACCACCCGTACACCCGTTACATTCCCATGGCGGAAGAACGCCTCAACGACATTGCGGCCGCCCTCGAGCGCCTGCCGCGGAAGCCGGCCGACGAGACCCCGGTCCAGCCGTTGCCCGCGCGGAACGCATAACGCATTGCCGCCCCTGTCTGCTATTCTGATTCGCGGAACATGTGCTTAAGACAGGAGACAAGCCATGCGTGCAGGGTTGTGGTTTTTAATCATTGCGCCACTGTTTTCGGTTTCCGCCGCGGCCCAGGACCATGTGGTCATCCCGGATCGCAAGCTCGTCGAATACGGATGGGATGTGCCTACGTCCGATTTCGTCGCCGCGCACATTGCCGAGATGGAGGGGCGGCCCTTCGACGGTCTTCTCTTCCGCCTGCAAGGCGGTTGGAACGTGCTCGAACCCGCGGCGTGGCCCGAAGACAAATTCAAGGCGGACTTCGAGATCCTGCCGGCCATCCAGTGGAACACGTTCACGGACAATTTCGTGATGATGCTGGCCGCGTCCGACCAGGATTGGTTCAACGACGCGCATTGGGACGCCATCACGAGCAACGTGCGTCTCGTGAGCCGCGCCGCGCGTCTCGCCAAATGCGTGGGCCTCTGCTTCGACGCCGAGCCCTACGGCACCAACCCCTGGGACTATTCGAAGACCGCGCACGCTTCGGAGAAATCCTACGCCGAGTATTCCGCCATGGCCCGCAAGCGCGGCGGCCAGTTCATGAAGGCCATCGAATCCGAATTTCCCAACCCCCGGATACTGAACTTCTACCTGACGAACCTCTTCGCCCAATTTCTCGACCCCATGCCCGATGAGGTGCGCAAAGAGAGACTGTCCAAGCACGATTACGCGCTGTTCCCGCCCTTCCTCGAAGGGATGCTCGAAAATGCCGGTCCCAACACCGAGATCTACGACGGCAACGAATCGGCCTATTACTACACGGAGAAGACACCCTACTTCGAGTCCTACCAGAGCGTCAAAGGCAGGGGCCCCCGCCTCTACGACCCCACGCTCGAGCCCCTGTACCGCAAGCACGTCCGCATGGGCCAGGCCCTCTACGTGGACCAGTACTACGGCCTTCGCCAGAACACCCCCACCCTCGGCAACTTCATGCCCCCCGAAGACCAGGCCAAATGGTTCGAGCACAACGTCTACTGGGCGCTCCACACCTCCGATCGATACGTCTGGTGCTATAGCGAGCGCATGGACTGGTGGAAGAACGAAAACATCCAGCCCGGCAGCCTCGAAGCCATCCGCTCCGCCCGAGGCAAGATCGCCCGCGGCGAACCCCTCGGCTTCGATCTTGCCCCCATCATCGACGCCGCCAAAAAGAAAAAAGCCGAAACCAAATAGCCTCGAACGGATCCTGGCCGTCCCCGTCTGCCACGCTTCCGCGAAACTGGAAGCGCAAGAAGCAATGAGCCCGGAAAACAGGGACTGTTCCACTTTTGATGAGCCAAGGACAACCTGCGGAGCCCCCAACTTGCCCTTGCCCTCACAGTCAACCAGCCCCGCCGATCAAAAGTGGAAACTGTCCCTGCTTTCCGCCAAGGGGAATAGGTCTTATGGGTCTTATGGGCACCCATACCCGTATTCGTCCATACAGTCCATCTCGTCCATAGGGTCCATTCCCCAAGCCGGAAAGCGGGGACAGTTTCCGCTTTTGGCCTGTGGGACTGATTGACTGTGTTGGGCAAAGGCGAGTTGGGGGCTTCGCAGGTAATCAGAAGCTCATCAAAAGCGGAACAGTGGGGCTGTTGAGAAATGCGTTCTTTTACGCGTCATGCGGCCCAGGCGGATACGGGGCGCCTGAAAGCCAGGGTTGCGATCACCCGACGCCACAGGCGGCTTGCATCGTCTAGAAGGCGTCTGAGGACCCGCACAGGCGCGATGGGAGCCCCGAG
>JAVEWL010000619.1:0-3742 GCA_034004565.1 FCB group bacterium
GCATAGCGTGCATCGCCGGTACGGCGATACGCCACTTCATACAGTGCCCGGAATTCGGTGATTGAGCTTCGGTCCGCATTGTGCAATGGGGGGAATGTCAGGTCTGGAAAGAGGTGGCGCAGTGGGGCGTCGAACAGCATCTTGACCTGGGGTACGGCGTAAAGGTCCACGTCGGCGCGCGTCGCGGCCTCCGCCAGGTAGACGAGCGCCCGCAGTGCCAGCCAGTGGTAGCTCATCGACTCCTCGCGCCAGACGCCGTTCTCCTTCACCGCGTGTTCCATCTGGTAAACGAAACCATGCTCGCCGTTGATGGCCCAGTCGGCCATTCCCCCATCGCCGAGCAGGAAGCCGGCGCAGCCCACCGCCGCGTTGTGCCAGCTCTGCCAGTTACTGATGCCGCGGTTGTTCGGCTGAATGACACGCACCATCGGGCGTATCAGGCGCTCCCGAATCGTCCGCCGATCGGCATTCGAGAACACGGGCGCCTCGCGCACGAGGCTGTAGCCCACGCAGATTTCCACCAGCGCCATGGCCTCGTCCAGGGTTTGCGCGTGTATCCGTCCGCCCGAACGGGACGGCTTGCCGTCCCGCCCGAGTTGAGGCAATTCCTCATAGAATGCGGCGTATTCGAGCAGAATTTCGCGCACTCGCGTGGCGAAAGCCGGGTCTTCATTGAGCGCATAAGCCCAGCCCAGCGTTTCCACGCCCGCCGTCCAGAACTTGTGCCGGTAGCTGCGCCACGCGCCCTCGTACCGATCGCCGCGGTACACCTCGCCGCACACGGGGCAGGTGTGTCCCTCGGGCAACCGCGCTTCCAGCCGCACCCCATCGACCGGGCATGTGTAGAGGTGCGCCCAGAGTCCCGAAGCGCGCGGTATGTCGAGCGGGGCGGCCGCGAGGTTCCGGGCCGAAGCAATCAGTCCATCCGCCGTCGCGCGCGCCTCGGCGTCAATTTCGATTCGCGCACGGACTTCTTCGGCCTCGGCCCGGGTGAGAAAGATTTCGCCGGTGGGACCTTCGGCGGTGTAGACCTCGATATAGGCCGAAGGGGCGGCGAGGGTCATCAGGCAGCAGAGCCAAATCATGGTGTTGCATTCCGGGGGTTTACGCGCGTGCGCTTCATGCGGGTTGCGGCTGTTCCTCGAGCAATTGGAGCAGATAGGTGCCGTAGCCGCTCTTTTCGAGTGGCGCCGCCAGCGCGCGCAATTGCTCCGCACCGATGAAGCCCATCTTGTACGCGACTTCCTCGATGCACCCGACCTTGAGCCCCTGCCGTTCCTCGATGGCTTGCACGAAGTGCGACGCCTGCATGAGCGAGGCAAAGGTTCCCGTGTCCAGCCAGGCCGTGCCACGGTCGAGTGCGCGCACCTGCAGGCGTCCCCGTTCGAGATAGGTCCGGTTTACGTCCGTGATTTCGAGTTCCCCACGCGCGCTGGGCCGCAGATTCCGCGCAATATCGACGACGTCGTTGTCGTAGAAGTACAAGCCGGGCACCGCGAAGTGCGAGCGTGGTTTCGCCGGCTTCTCCTCAATGGACACGGCCCGCATCTGCGCGTCGAACTCGACGACACCGTAGCGCTCCGGGTCGCTGACATGGTAGGCAAAGATTATCCCGCCTTCGGGATTGACGTTCTGCTGCAGGAGGCGGCTCAGGCCGGAAGCGTAGAAGATGTTGTCGCCGAGAATGAGCGCGGCCTTGTCGCCGCCGATAAACGGCGCGCCGATGATGAAGGCTTCCGCCAGTCCTTTCGGCTCCGGCTGAACGGCATAGGAGAAGCGGCAACCCAGTTGTGAACCGTCGCCCAGCAGCCGCTCGAAGTGCGGCAGATCGTGCGGCGTCGAAATAATCAGCACTTCCCGGATTCCCGACAGCATTAGCACGGAGAGCGGGTAATAGATCATCGGCTTGTTGTAGATGGGCATGAGCTGCTTGCTCACCGCCAGGGTCAGCGGGTGCAATCGCGTGCCCGCGCCGCCCGCCAGAATGATTCCCTTCATTGGCATGCACTCCCGGCAATGGCCCTTGTCACACCGTGCCGCCCACATTCTAGGCGCGCCGTCTCACCCCCGCAAGCGCGGCGCCCGCACAATGAAAACGCGCCGGCGGACTTGACCGAACCCGCCGGCGCGAAATTTGCCTTGGTGGAGCTGAGGGGGATCGAACCCCTGGCCTCCGCATTGCGAACGCGGCGCTCTCCCAGCTGAGCTACAGCCCCGGAAGCGAGGCGGAATCGTAGCAGATGCCCGCGCGGCAAATCAACGTGTGTCTCGAATCAGCTCCAGGAACTCCTTGCGCGTGATGGAGTCGTCGTGAAAACTTCCGAGCACGCTGGAGGTTGTCATCACGTTGTTCTGCTTTTCGACGCCGCGCATCATCGTGCACAGGTGCCGGCATTCGAGCACTACACCCACGCCCTCGGCATTGGTGGCATCCATGACCGCGCGGGCTATCTGGGCCGTGAGCCGTTCCTGAATCTGGAGGCGGCGCGCGAAGTAGTCCGCGATTCGCGCCAGTTTGCTGAGTCCCAGCACCTTGTCCACTGCGATATAGCCGATGTGGCAGCGGCCGAAGAACGGCAGCAGGTGGTGTTCGCACAGGCTGAACACCTCGATGTTGCGCGAGATGATCATGTTGTTCGATTCCGCCTTGAACACCGCCTGGTTGATGAGCGCCTCGAAATCGGTCCGGTAGCCGGATGTCAGGAATTCCCACGCCCGCGCCACGCGCTCAGGGGTCTTCAGCAGTCCCTCGCGCTCCGGATTCTCGCCGATTTCCTGCAACAGTTCCCGGATTAGCCAGGCCACTCGCTCGTGATTCATGAAGCAAACCTCGCTTTCAATTGTTGGGTAAATTCGGTGTCGGGTTCGAGCACGGCCAACTGGACCGCTTCCGCCAGGCGCGCCAGCGGCTCCCCGGTGTCAGGGAGCACGAGACCGGGCGCCAACTCCAGCAAGCCGGCCATGAGGAAGGGGCGTTGGCGCAGGTCTTCATCGGGGACACGCAGGCCCGGTTCGTCGATGACCGCGTCCCCGTAGAGCAGGATGTCCAATTCGATGGGACGCGGCGCATACCGGTCCACCGTGCGAACCCGGCCCAGCGCGGTCTCTATGCCGCGCAGCACTTCGAACTTGAACGCGCGCGCCGGAACCGGGCACGAAACCTCCGCCACGCCGTTGAGAAACTCGGGCTGGCCGGGCCGGCCTATGGGCACGGTGCGGTAAAAAGTGGAGAGGCCGGTCAACGGTGTGGCCGCGCTGAGCCGGTCCAATGCGGCAGGGATATTCCGTTCCGGATTGACGTTGGAGCCGAGCCCGACATAGACCTGCACATTTCCTTGTTCCCCGGGCATATTTCATCGCTCCCGGGTGATTTCCACCGCCACACTGCGCGCAAACCGTAGCGCGCCCGGCTTATCCACGGAGACCATCACCCGCTGCACGCCCTGAAATCGGAGACACAAGCTGGCCACTTCCTCCGCAAGCCGCTCGATGAGCTGGAAGGCCGATTCCTCGATCATGGCGTGCACCGCCTTCTTGACGCCCTTGTAGTCCACGGTGTCCTCGATGCGGTCGCTGGCACAGGCACGGCGCAGGTCGGCGTACAATGTGATGTTGACGACGACGTCCTGCTTCTGTTCGCGCTCGTGCGCATAGATGCCCACGATGCAGCGGGCGAGCAGGTCCCGGATGTGTATGCGGTCCAGCAAATCAGCCATACATGTTTCCTCTCAGGCGGCGGCCG
>JAVEWL010000620.1:0-3735 GCA_034004565.1 FCB group bacterium
CTCTTCATGGGGCTCGGCCTTCAGACCATCGAGCGCATCGCGAAAGACTTCCGGAAAGTCGAGATTAAGTCGGGCGAATTCATCATCACCGAGGGAAGCCGGGGCGACAGTTATTTCCTCATCGCCACAGGCGAGGCAACCGTCCTGAAGGGAAGCGGCGTCGGCCAACGGGAACTGCAGCGACTTGGACCGGGCGACGGTTTCGGCGAAATGGCCCTGGTGGCCGATGAACCACGTTCCGCCACGGTCCTTGCCGTCACCGACGTGGAACTCCTTTGCCTCGATCGCGAGCATTTCACGGTGCTGATGGACCAGGAGGAACGCTTCGCACAGCGAATTCTCCGTTTGCTTTCGCAACGGCTGCGCCAGGCGAACCAGGTCGCGACCCTCGACCTGCTTCGCGCACACCAGGGCCTGATCATCTCGCTGGCGGAACTGGCGGAATCGCGGGACACCGACACGGGCGCGCACCTCTATCGCGTGCGCGACCATTGCACGCTCCTGGCGAAGCTGATGTCGATGGACGATCGGTTCAAGGAAACGGTGACGCCGGACTTCATCGAAGCGATCTACTACGTCAGCCCCCTGCACGACATTGGCAAGGTCAGCATTCCCGACGCCATCCTGCACAAGCAGGGAAAGCTCACCGAAGAGGAATTCGACATCATCAAGACCCACACGGTGGTCGGTGGGAAAGCCCTGGCCACCGTGCTCCAGTATTGCGATTTACAGATGTTCCGTATTGCGCGCGACATCGTCCTGAGCCATCACGAACGGTACGACGGAAAAGGGTACCCGTCCGGGATAAAGGGCGAAGACATACCACTCGCCGCGCGCATCCTGAGCATCGCGGACCATTACGACGCCTTGCGGTCCGTACGCGTGTATAAGGCCGCGTTTACGGCGGAAGAGGCCGTGGAAAATCTTCGCGAAGAAACCGGCAAGAGGTTTGATCCGGCGCTGACCGAAATCATGCTTGCGCACATTGGGCAATTTGAAGAGATCCACGAGCAGTACGCAGACTTCGAGACTCGACCCGAAAAGCGCGCGGCTTTTCAGTAGCCGCGTTTTTCAGGGAGATGGATTGGATTACGCCCGGCTACTTTAGCCAAGGCAGGTCAAAGACCTTACCGTCCTCGGACTTGTTCCCATTGATGGCGTGCAGCGTGAGTTCCATGCCGTCCGGACGGAAGCGGGTTTCCACCCAGCCGATGGGCTGAACCTGATCCCAGATGTGGGCCGAGGTCGGCAGATTGACGATGCGGATGCCCTGTCGCTCCGCAATTTCCCAGCGATGCGAGTGGCCGTAGAACAGCGCCTTCACGTGCGTGTGCGGTTCGAGCAGGCGAAACAGGCGCTCGACGTCCAGCAAGTCGTTGTCGCCGTCGCCGAGGGTGTGATGAAACACGAGCGCAACCGGACGGTCCGTGTGTTCCGCCAGGTAGGTGGCGAGCCATTCGCGCTGGGCCTTGCCCAGGAACCCGCCCCGCTTGCGAACGTACATCAGCGAATCCAGCAGGATGACGCGCGCCGCCGCATGTTCTATCACGGTAACGTGCTTGTCCTCGACCTTCTGGCGGTTCCCCGGGACTTCGCCCGCCATGGCGAAAAAGTTGTCGCGGTCGTCGTGGTTGCCCAAGGCGATGTAGGCGGGCATGACGTCTGACACCGGTTTCATTATCTCGAAGAAGACGGCGTAGTCTTCCTTCATGCCTTCAAGCTGCGCGATGTCACCGGCGACGACCAGTCCGTCGGCTTTCGTCGCGATAAGGTCCGGGACGATGCTCTTCAACTGTTCGTATCCGCTGTAGCCGCGCGCGCCAGGAAGCCGATCGGCGGGGATGTGCGTGTCTGCGAGCATGGCCAGGTGCAGAGTATCCTGGGCCGCATGCGATTCGTATCCAAACACCAGCGCCGCCGCGCCCAGGGCGCTCACGCTCAGGAAGGTTCGCCGGTCCATCGGTGGCAGGATAGCTGCTGGCACAGTTGAATCTCCTTCGAGTCCGAGGCTGACGCTAGGGATCGCCATGGCGATTTCAAGCCATTATCCGGGTCGCTGTCGGCGCATTCAATGTCCCGATGTAACCCCGAATTCCCTTTCGGGGTATTAGTCTTCAAGAGCAAAGACCCCGAATGGGAATTCGGGGTTACATTGGGACATTGACGCCCGGCTTGCCAATTGTTATACCCTAGATGTGCCAGTTGGACCTTTTCCAACCATTTCGAGTGGGCCGAAGAAAGGTGCAAAACGACAATGGGTGCTGAATATCCCGCCGTAAGTCGGAGAAATGTTCTTAAGGGCTTGGCCTTGGGGGCAGTGACAGGCCTTGGCGGGCAACAAGGCGCCGAAGCTGCCAATATGGAAGCGCCCGGCCTCACGCCTCGCGAGACCGTTTCGGTAGACGTGCTCGTATGCGGCGGCGGGCCGGCGGGCGTCGCGGCGGCGATGATGGCGGCACGGCAGGGTTGCAAGACGCTTCTCGTAGAGCGCTACGGCCGCTTGGGCGGCATGGCGGTCCAGGCGATGGTGGGCCCGCTCATGGGCGACGTGCAGAGCGCCTGGGTAGACCAAGTCGTGGAGCGCATCGGCGGCCGCAATGTCGATTACGAATTCATCGACCTCGCCTACGCCGATCTTCTGACCGAAGCCAAGGCGGAATTCCTCCTGCATTCGCCAATTGCGATGCCCCTGTGCGACGGCAACCGCGTGGTTGGGGCAAGGCTGCTGACCAAGCAGGGCGCAATCGACATCATGGCGAAGGTGACCGTGGACGCCACCGGCGACGGCGATATCGCCGCGGGCGCGGGCGCCGAATATGACCAGGGACGAGATGCCGGGGAATCCTGGCAAGCCGACAAGCTGTGCCAGCCGATGTCGATCATGTTTCGCGTTTCGGGTGTCGCTCATGCGGAGTCCATGGAAGCGCAAGGCGGGCGGCGCGAGTACCGTTTTCCGGATGGCCGCACCTGGAACGAGGTATGTCAGGAGGTGCACGCGAAGGGCGAGCTGCCCCCGACGGTGGGCTTTGTACGAACGTATCTTTCCCGGCGCGAGGACCAGCGGGTCATTAATGCCACCCAAGTGAATGGTCTTGACGGCACCAGTGCACGCGACCTGACGAAGGCGGAGTTGGAAGCCCGGCGCCAAGTCCAGCCAATCATCGAGTTTCTCCGCAAACACGCGCCCGGCTTCGAGAATGCCTACGTATCCGGCATGCCGGCGATTGTCGGTGTGCGCGAGACCCGGCGAATTCGCGGTGTATCGACTCTGACCATGCGTGACCTCGTGGAAGGGATTCACTCGGAGACCGACGTGGTGCGAGGCGTATCGTTCCCTATCGATATTCACAACCCTTCGGGCATCGGCCAGGCGCTTGGACTGCTGCCCGGCAACGACCCGAAGGTAAAGCCGTATGGCATTCCGTACGGCTGCCTTGTGCCGAAAAGCGTGGACGGTCTCCTGGTAGCCGGCCGATGCATCAGCGGCAGCCACGAGGCAATGGCCTCGTACCGCGTGCAGATCATTGCCATGGCAACCGGAATAGCGGCGGGTACGGCCGCGGCGCTCGCCGTCCAGGAAGGCACCACCCCTCGCCAGGTAAACGTCTCGAAGATTCGGAGCACGGTCTTCAGCGGCTGACCGTAATTCCCCCGAGGAATACCGAGGCGGTGGACGCGGTTTAGTGTCGTGAACCGGGCTGGGGAGGTGTCGCGGGGCAAAACCCGAGCCGCCTT
>JAVEWL010000621.1:0-3731 GCA_034004565.1 FCB group bacterium
ACGAAGAATAATCAGTCCTGAATGACTTTGGCGGGTTCGGTTAGGGGGACTACCTCGGTGGCGAGGCGGCGGAGGGTGGCGTCGACGTAGGCGGTGGCTCGGGCGATGGCGGAGTAGTCTACGCGGCAAGGCCGTCGGGGGGATCGGGGAGACGTTCGTGGCCGGGTTCGCGATGCGTAAGGCCGGTGACGCGGAGGGTCTTGTAGCCGCGGACAAGGGTGACGAGGGCGTCGGAGGGCATGCCGTGGTCGCTGTGGGGGGCCGCGCTGTATTCGCCGGCCGCGGAACGGGCGGCTTCGAGCATGGCGGGGTTGCTGCTGAAGGATTGGAGGAGGCCTTCGGCGGTGACAAAGCGGAGATCGGGCGCGCCGACGTTGTCGATATGCAGGAAGTAGGTGTTGGCGCGGTCGAGCCTGTGGGTACGCACGAAGTGGTGCATGCCGCTCATCCAGGCGTCTTTGGCGCCGGTGGCGACGAGCCAGACTTCGACACGGTCGGTGAAGGGAGTAGTGCGAAGGCGGTCGGCAAGGGCGAGCAGGGCCGCGACGCCGCTGGCGTTGTCGATGGCGCCGGAGGAGAATTCGCCGCCCATTTCGTGGAAGAACAGCACGCCGGCGGCGCCCATGAGGAATGCGACGCCGGCCCAGCGCAATACGAGGTCGGGCCGGAAGCCTTCGGGGTAGAGCATGAAGCCCTGGGCTGCGCAGGAGATGAGCACGGCCATCATGCTGAGCACGACGCCAAGATGAACCCAGCGCAGGCGATTGCCCAGTTTCGCGGTATTGACGGGGCCTTCGCGGGGGGAATCGTAGTTGGCGGAGACGATGAAAAACGAGGTTGGGTTTGGGGCCAGGAAACGCGCCACGACGTTCTGCGACTCGTATTGCGGCAGGAAGCGCGCGGTGACGCGGTAGGTGGTGAACTCGGCCAGGTAGGCGAGGAGGACGACGAGGCCGTAGAGAAACGCGAGGCGCGGAAACCAGATGGCGGCGATGGCCACGAAGAGGAACTCGGCGTAGTACGAGGCGAAGAGATAGTAGTGGCTCTCGATGGAGGTGAATCCGTCGAGCTCGGTGTCGGGGGTGGATTCCTGAAAGCGATCGCGAATGTACTCGGCGGCCAGGCGCTCGTTTTCGGTGTAGGCGCCTCGATGGGGGAGGCTGCCGACCAGGTATTGCATGTCCCGTCGAATTTGTGAATCGTGTGTATCCAACCTATTGATCTCGTCTGCAATTGGTGAAGGGCAGTATAGCAATTTTCGATTTTAGATTTTCGATTTTCGATTTTAAGACGGCAGGCTCAGATAACTTGCCCGGAAATTCAAATCTAAAATCGAAAATCTAAAATCGAAAATCCGTTTGACTTGTGCCGGCCTTTGATCCCGTCTGTGGGGCTTGGTAGACTTTGGCGGAATTCCATGTCTTTCAAGGAGTTTTGGGCAGTGCGAGCGGTCGTTCAGCGGGTATCGGAATCGCAGGTCACGGTCGATGGGCGCGTCGTGGGCAAGATCGGGCAGGGGCTGCTGGTGCTCCTGGGGGTCTCGCGCGACGACGAGGAGCGTGACGCGGAGTATATTGCCGGGAAGGTGGCCGGGATGCGCTGCTTTGCGGACGCGGACAGCAAGTTTAATTTGTCGGTGGAAGATGTGGGCGGGAGTATTCTGGTGATATCGCAGTTCACGTTGTTCGGCGATTGCCGGAAGGGGCGGCGTCCTTCGTTCACGGAGGCGGCGGCGCCCGAATTGGCGATACCGCTATACGAGTCCGTAGTAGGGCGCCTGTGCGCGATGGGGTTTACGGTGGAGACGGGCGAGTTTGGGGCGCATATGGATGTGCGGCTTGTGAATGACGGTCCGGTGACGTTGCTGCTGGACAGCAAGAGGATTCTCTGATGGGCATGATCTGCGGGATCCTGGGCAAGGCCGACCCTGCACTGGTGCGCGCGATGGCGGGCGCGATGCGGCATCGGGGAAGCCCCGCGCACGTGCGCGAGGGCGCGGACTTTACGGTGGCGTCGTCGGGTGATGCGGACGCGCAGGTGCTGGTGGACGGCGCGCCACGCGACATGGCGGGACAGGCCCTGTTGCCGAAGGAATTGCTCGCGCACTGCCGGGACGCGATTCGCCCGGAGGATTTGAAGCTGCGCGGGGCGTTCGCGGCGGCGCTGCACATGGAGGGGCGCAATTCGTGGTGGCTGATGCGCGACCGGCTGGGGCGCGGGCCGCTTTATTACTATGTGGGTCCTGATTTCCTCATCTTTGCTTCGGAACTGAAGGGTTTGCTGGCGTCGGGGAAAGTGCCGCGTACGCTGAATCCGTTTTCGGTGGACCGGATGCTGGCGCTGGGGTGCGTGCCGGGAAGCGCGTCAATTCTGGACGGCGTGTGCCGGGTGACGCCGGGGCATATCGCGGAGTACCGGAACGGGCGTTTGCAGGAAACGCCGTTTGCGAAGTTTGATTTCCAGGTGCGGGAGCTTTCGCGCGACCAGGCGGCGCAGAAGTTGCGCGGGCTGCTGCGGCAGGCGGTTAGCCGCTACGATTCGGATAACCTGCTGTGGTCGTCGGGGATTGATTGCGCGGCGCTGGCGGCGCTGCGGCAGAGCGCGAATCCGTTGCACGTGCAGTTGGATCGCGGCTGGGAGGATGAGACGAAGCTCGCCAAGGAATCGGCGCGGCTGCTGAAGCTGAAGTTGCGGGTGGAGGCGGCGGAGACGTTGACGGCGGATGCGTTCCGGAAGGTGGTTTATCATCTCGACGAGCCGATGGCGGATGCGGCGGCGTTTCCGCTTTGGTTGATTTGCCAGCAGGCGGCGGAGCTGGGCGACTCGTTCATGACGGGCTTCGGGGCGGATGAGTTGCTGGGCGGGTATCAGCGTTTCCGCATCTTGCAGATGGCGCGCGGGGCGCGGGGGCTGGTGCCGCTGAACCTGTTGAGCGGCTTGATGCCGGCGTTGCCGCCGAACGCGTTTGTGCGGCGCGGCGGACAGTATCTGACGTCGATCCGGGACCCGCGCGATGCGTACCTGGCGGTGGTGTCGCTGTTTGACCGTAAGGAGCGCGAGGAGCTTTATACGAAGCAGGCGCGGGAGTCGCTGGGCGAGCGGGACGCGCCGCTGGGCGTGATCGATGCGCATTTCGGCACGGACGACATGACGCGGAACCTGCTGTCGCTGGATTTGGGCATCACGCTGCCGGACCTGCTGCTGGCGCGCTGCGACCGCATGGCGGCGGCGCACGGGGTGACGCTGCAGCATCCGTATCTGGATGGGGATCTGGTCGATTTTCTGCTCCGGTTGGAGCCGGGCGTGAAGTATGGGGTGCGGAGCAAGCCGGTTTTGCGCGCGGCATTGAAGGGCGTGTTGCCGGCGCGGGTCCGGTTGCGTGCGCGGCGCGGATTCAAGATGCCGCAGAGCGGGCGGACGCTGGGCGTGATCGAGAGCGTGGCCAGGGATACGTTGACGCGGGATCGCGTGCTGTCGACGGGGCTGATGGAGTGGCGGCGCGTTGAGGAAGTGATGCGTTCGGCGAGCCACAATGTGTACCGGCGGCGGCAGTTTTGGGCGCTGCTGATGTTCTTTGCGTGGCATAGGGAGTTTATGGAGTAGGTACCGGCCTGCGCGTCCGTTCGTGCTCGTGCTCGTAATCGATCTTCTTCGTAATCGTACTCGTAATCGGCAGTTGTCTTTGTCCAACCAAGAACTCCCAATTGGAAATGGGAGTTACGAGAACACAA
>JAVEWL010000622.1:0-3723 GCA_034004565.1 FCB group bacterium
CGAGGAACGCGGGGAGCGCTGGCCGTGGCGCATCCGTTTGCGGGACTCGATTTCGAACGCATTGCGGAGTCGCTGGCCAGTCCTGCGAAGACGCGCTGCTATCGCGAATTGCCCGTAGACGCGGCGTTGGGCTTTGGTGATGTCATCGACATCCTCACGGGGGAACCTGGCGATCTTGAACAATCGCTTTCGGTTTATTGCCGCCTCCTGAATCTTGGGCTGCGGTTGGGCGTGTCGGGTTCGTCGGGGGCCTGCGTCGATCGCGGCGATGAACTGCTGGGATCCATCGCGACGTTCGTTCGAGCGGACCGCCTGAACATGGACTCGATCGCGACGGGCTACGCGGCGCACCGGACCATGGCGTCCAATGGCCCCCTGCTACGCCTGCGCGTGAACGACAAGGATGTGGGCGGAACCGTGACCGGCCCGGACGTGCGCATCCAGGCGGAGGCGTTCTCGAATTGGGGCCTGACGCGGGTGGAGGTGCTTTACAACGGCAAGGTGATTGCCGATGCGACGCCCGGCGAATTCGGCTGGGCGCGCGCGACGGCCGAGTGGCGCCTGGAACGCTCGGGCTGGATACTGGCGCGCGCCACGGGGCCGGCCCATCCCGCGCTTAAGGCCAGCACGCAACATGCCATTTCGAGTCCGATTTACTTGGAGGTGCCGGGGCAACCGCTGCCACCCAACCGCGAGGATGCGGACTATTTCATTCGCTGGACCTATGCGTGCATCGAGGCGATTCAGGGGTGGAAGGCCCGCCTGCCGCTGGATGCCGCTCCGCGCGAGGAGGACGTGACGACCGCATTGAACCTCTTCCGGCGCGGACGCGTGTTCTTTGAAGATCTGCGCGACGGAGCGTAGGAGTGTAGTTGTCTGCATAGGCTCCCCTCACCCCGCCCCTCTCCCCAGGGAGAGGGAGCAAGACTCCAGAAGGGCTTGGGTTTTCTCCCTCTCCCTGGGGAGAGGGGCGGGGTGAGGGGAGCCCAGCGCTCAAATCCCACCCACCGCGTACGCGCCTACAGCCAGCGTTCGAACCATTCGTCGGCTTCCTGCAGGGCTTCGCGGGTCACGGCGTGGCCGCCGTTATGGGTGAAGTTCTGAATCGCATCGGATGCGCCGAGAAGGTCGTAGATCTTCCGCGCGCCGTCCACGGCGGTATCGCAACTTTGCGTATTGGGGAAAACATCGTCGTTCTCGGCGGTCAGCAAGAGGGTCGGCGTGGGCGCGCCCAAGGCCAGGATGTGCTCCCAATCAAACGCAAACTCGCGACTCTTGACTGCCTCCCGCAGCTTCGGCACGTGGCAGAATCCCGTCTCTCGGGTCCATCGCTCCGGATCGTCGTCGTCGGCGAAGCGGGTGAAGCCGCAACTGGACACGCAGGCTTGGACCCGTTCATCAAACGCGGACAGCAGCAGCGCGTTGTAGCCGCCCAGGCTGTGGCCGATGACGCCAATCCGGGCGGGATCGACCGCGGTATACTCGCTGAGCATGTCGATGGCGTGAATGTGATCCCAGAGCATCTTCGCCAAGGCGGATCGCTTCGGGTTGTCCTTGTAGAAGGCCGAGGTATCGTAAGGTTGCAGGCCGGCCGATACGCGTTCCCCGGCGGTGATACAGTCCGGGGCGAGCGTAACGTGGCCCATTTCGGCGTAGTGCCGCGCAAAGGCGAGGTTGGGATTGCCCGAAAGGCCGGCGGACTCGTCCTTTCCTTCGGGGACGGTCTGATGACAGCAGAGAATGGCGGGCACTTCCTCGCGGTCTTCCGGGACGAACAGCCAGGCGCTCACCCGCTCCCACTCATCGATGAAGTAGTTTACGCGCCGGCGCACGTAGCCGTGAAACGAGCGCTCGTCGACGACTTTCACCTGGAGTTCCGTCCGGTCCTTCGGGAAACGCCCCAACACCTCGACGAGCGCTTCCTCGATTTGCTTCCGAAGGCCCGGCCACTGGCTCGCGGAGGATAACTTGCTCAGTTCAAACATCTCGTGCCTCTCTCCCGTTCCGTCGTCCCTGCCGGCGTTTGCATTTCGTCACAACCGGCAACAGACCGCGCAACAAACCACAAAGCAAATCTTAGTTCCATGAGCGTTCCACTTCAACGGCGAATATCACGTCAGCGCCGCCTTCTCGCTGCGGTCGGTGGCGGGCGGCGGCTCGATTGACAGCGCGCCGACCTCGTTCCGCTGCTCCGGAGTCAAGCGAATGTCCAAACACGCGAGCGTTTCGTTGAATTGCGCCACGCTGCGCGCGCCGACGATGGGCGCCGTGATCGCGGGATGATTGAGCACCCAGGCCACCGCGAGCGCCGCGGGCGCGTAGCCATGCTCCCGCGCGTATGCGACGAAGCGATCGCCAATGTCCCGGTACACCGGATCGCCGTAGCGCGACTGGTACATCGCGTTGGTCGTCATGCGGCCCGATTCGCCGGCCTGGTACTTGCCGCTGAGGTAGCCGCCGCCCATCGGGCTGTAGGGACACACGGCCAAGCCTTCCGAAAGGGCCATGGGCAGGATCTCGACCTCCGCCTGGCGCTTGAGCAGGTTGTACATCGGCTGGATCACGCTCACCGGCGCGAATCCTCTGCGCTCGGCGGCCGCCAGGGCTTTCACGATCTGCCATGCCGCGAAATTGGATACGCCGACGTACAGCACCTTGCCCTGGTTCACGAGCAGGTTCAAGGCGGTAAGCGATTCCTCGATCGCCGTGTTCTCGTCCCAGTGATGGAGATACAGAATGTCCAATCGATCGGTACGCAGGCGCTTGAGGCTCTCCTCAACGGACAACACGATGTGCCTGCGCGAACTGCCGCGATCGTTGATGCCGTCGCCCGTGGGAAAATGCACCTTCGAGGCAAGCACAATGCCTTCGCGCCTGGTACCCATGTAACGGCCGAGTATCTCTTCCGTGACGCCCTTGTTGTATATGTTGGCCGTGTCGAAAAAGTTGATGCCCGCATCGAGTGCGCGGTCCATGATCGCCACCGACGCCTGCTCGTCCGCTTCCTTGCCGAAGGTCATGGTTCCCAGGCACAGTTCCGAAACCCGAAGGCCCGTCTTGCCGAAATACACGTAGTTCATCGCAACCCTTCCGCTTCCTGCCGCGTGCCGCTCTCGTTTCATTCATGGTACCACGCGGCGGGCCGGACCAAAAGCAGCCGCGGCCGCAAAAGGATCGCCTTCGCGGCCGCGGGAAACCGTACAAGTTTGCGCTACTTCGACTGCAGCACGCCGTTGATTACCTGTTGCACGTCGGTGGCGTTCACGTTGTTGTCGCCACTGATATCGGCGAGGACAAATTGACCGTACCGCTTGAGCGCATGGTTGATCACGAGTTGCACGTCGCCCGCGTCGATATCGCCGCTTGCGTTCACGTCTTCCAAAGGCACCAGCAGGCCGCCGTTGTACGCCTGCTGCAGCGCGGCGCGCACCTCGGCGCGCGTAATGAGCCAGTTGTGGTCCGTGTCGATTCGCGTCAGCAACTCCGCGGGCGCATCCGGGAAGGCCGCGGCGATCTCGGTAAAATCGAGTACGCCGTCGTGGTTGAGGTCGGCCCGGATGATCGCGCGCAGCAGTTCAAGGCGGGCCACATCGTCGGGCGGAATCGGGCTGTCGGGCAGGTCCGCCACGCTCAGCACGCCGTCGAGATTGCGGTCCACCTGGTCGAACTGCTCCTGCGTGACCTCGGGATAGCCGGCTTGGACTTCTTCCAGCGTAAGCTGCT
>JAVEWL010000623.1:0-3723 GCA_034004565.1 FCB group bacterium
CTCCGAATACATCATCCCCATCGTCGGCACCGCCTGCTTCCCGCGCGGCGGCGCATTGAACAAAACCGTGTCCACGCTGTTCGGCGCCACCGAAACATCGTTATCGCCATACTCATCCCGCGCGATATCCGCCAGCCAGTGGTGTACCACCACCTTGTGCAGCGGCAAGCGCCACGTCGCTTTCACGCGCTCCACGGGCAGCCCGGGATGAATCTCGTAATGCTGCAGGAAGTACACCTTCGCGCCCTTGCGCGGACTCAGCGCCGCCACCTCTTCCGCCGTGCGCCACCACGTCGCCACAACCGCGTCGGCATCCGGCAGCACTTCTTCCAGCGGCCGCTTGCCCGCGCGCACGGTGATCTGCTCCACGCCGAGGCTCTCAAAGAAGTCGCGCGACTTGCGCCCCGCCGCCGAACGGCTCCGCAGGAACGCGCGCACGCGTCCCCGCAGATCCTCGGGAGGCTTGACGTGGAAGGCAATCCAGACCTGGTGGCCGCGTTCCTTTAATCGCTGGGCGTAGATCGCAACCACGCGCATCCCGCCATTAAGCGTCGGATTCGGCAGCACGAAGACAATGCGCATGCGCTCTCCTTAGTAGGGCTCCACGCCTAAACCGCCTGACACCTATTCGGATTAACGGAATGCCCTCAAAAGCCATTCCAGGACCGCAATGGATATGCCACCTCCAAACTTGTTTGGGGGTGCTTAAGGTGCAACACGGTCGCCAATTCTTCCCCCCCTACCCCCCCGCAGGCGGGGGGGAAAGAGTTTAGGCGGGGTGAGTTCTTTCCCCCCCGCCTGCGGTATCGCTCTTTCCCCCCCGCCTGCGGGGGGGTAGGGGGGGTGACTCTTGGCAATTCCCTAAACACCTCCCAACAAGCTTGGAGGCGGTATGTCCGAAAAGAGAATTCAGAAGTCCCGATTGATTGCACGTCAGCCTATTGCGTACTTCTTACTCTTTTTCAGGTGCCCCGGGCAACAGGCAGCGCGCCCCCAGCTTCACCAGGTTTACCCACGACGCCAGGCGTTCCGGCCGCGCCACGAGCGCGCGCGACCCCAGCACCAGCGCCTCCATGCGACGGCCCTCGCGGCACGCGGTCCAGGCGCGCGAATTCAAGAACCCGTGTATCTGCTCCCTCAGCAGCGCCGGGTGATCGCCGCAGGTCTTCGGCGGCGACGGCGGACAGCCCCGCGCCAGGTCGTCCATGCCGGACACCTGCCGCTGCCGGCTGAACTCCTTCGCCACCACCTCGTAGAACCGCCGCAGCGCGTCGGCCTGCGTGTGAGTTGTCGACCGCTCGTGCAGACGGTACCAATAGCACGGTTGCGGCTCCCACCACACCCGGCAAACCTCGCCCAGCCGGTATTGAAGATCCAGATCCTCCGCCGTGGCAAAATAGCTGCGGAACCCGCCAACCTGCCGCAGATGCTCCGCCCGCACCGCATACGTGCAAAAACTTGTGCGGGTCGTCCCGCCGCGCAGGTCATCCGTAATTTCCAGCGCCGCCGCGTTCTTGCCGAACATCGTCAGCAACCGGCCCTTGCTGTCCATCGCCGCATACGCCCCGCACACCGCGCCGAAATCCGGATGCGCCTCCAGCCATTCCTTCTGCCATTCCAGGCGGCCCGTCGCGAAAAGGTCGTCGGCATCACACCGCGCGATAATCTCTCCCTGCGCCGCTTCCAGCCCCGCATTCAACGCGGCCGCAATGCCCCGCTGCGGTCCCGGCACGATCCGAACCCGCGCATCGCCCAGTTCGTTTACCAAATCAACCGACTTGTCGGTGGACCCATCGTCCACGACGACCACCTCCAAATCAACCGCCTGTTCAAGCACGGACCGCAGCGCCATCTGCACAAACGGCGCCGCATTTTTCATCGGAACCACCACAGTAAAGAGCGTCATCCGGGCGTTTTTCTCCTCCGTTTTCAAAATCGATGAACCACCATTATACCTCAGAGGGATACCCAAACGCACAGAGATGAGAGAGAACAATTTTCGATTTCCGATTTTAGATTTTCGATTCTAAGTATGGCTGGCGCGGGGACCTTGCCGGAGTACATCTAGACTTTGCCTTCGAATTCTAAAATCGAAAATCTAAAATCTAAAATCTAAAATTCCTAGGCCGTTTCCTTCAGCCCAAACAGCCGCCGCACCAGGTGCAACACCGTGTGCGGATCATGATGCCCGATTTCGCGCTTCAGTTCCGTCATCGGACGCTGCAGTATGGCGTTCACAAGCCGCTTCGACAAGTAAGCCACCTGCTCCCGCTGCTTGTCGGTCAAGTCCGGCAAGGCCATGAGGGTCTTGCGCAACTCCCGCTCGCGGATCTCGTGCAACTCCGACGTCATAGAGACAATCATCGGTTCCGCTGCCAGCCCCTGTACCCATTCCCAGAACCGCGCCACATGCTTGTCGACCACCCGCATGCATTTATCGAGTTCCGCGCGGCGCGCCTCCCGGTTCTGCTCCGCCACCTCGCTCAGCCCGTCCACGTCGTAGACGTACACGTTGTCCAGGTCCGCGCAGGCCGGGTCCACGTTCCGCGGCACCGCAATATCAATCAGGAACATCGGCTCCTGCTCGCGCCGCTTCAACGCCTGCTGCAACTGCTCCGGCCGCAGAATATACCCCGGCGCCGCCGTCGACGCCACCACGATATCCGCCTCGTGCAACTGTGCATCCAGCCCATCAAGCGGCAGCGCCTCGCCCCCGTACTGACCGGCCAGGTCCCGCGCCTTCTCAACGCTGCGGTTGACCATCAGCATCCGGCCCACGCCGCGCGTCGCCAGGTTCTTCAGCGTCAGCTCGCCCATCTTGCCCGAGCCCACGATCATGACCGTCTTGCTCGTCAGATCACCAAAGATGGACGCCGCCAAATCGACCGCCACCGAGCCCACCGAGACTTTCCCCGCGGCGATGGCCGTCTCGCTTCGAACCTCCTTGGCGACCGCGAACGCGCGCTGGAACAGCGACCCCAGCACCTTGTCCACCGCCCCCGCGCGCCGGGCCAGGTCGAACGCATCGTGAACCTGCCCCAGGATCTGGTTCTCGCCCAGCACCAGGCTGTCCAGTCCCGACGTCACCCGAAACAAATGCCCGGCAGCCTCGTCGTCCTCGTATTCATAAAGGTGGTCGGAAAACTCCGCCTCCGGCACGCCGTGCCACTCGCCCAGGCAGGTCCGCACACGCTTGCAGAGATTGGGGGAGACCTGGCTGGCGTACACCTCGACGCGATTACACGTGCTCAGGATCACCACGCCCGCATTGCCCAGGCGTTCGCGCATGCGCGACAACGCCGCCGCCTGCATCTCGGCGGGAAAATGAAGCTGCTCGCGCAGCGAAAGCGGACACGACGTATGGTTGAGCCCAACAACCACAAGACTCATGGCAAGAATACCCCTCGCCAAATAGGATCATCGAAATTGACACGCGCGGATTCAAAACGGCGCCACCCTTCAAGTGACACGGAATTCTGGCACGGACGCTGCGGGAAAATCAAGTCAACTCAGGGGTTTATACCAATACCCGCCGCCCCGCTGCCCCCCGCGCGGTACTCGTTCCCAAGTTACCCCTCGCGCGGTACTCGTTCCCAAGTTGCCCCCGTGCGGTACTCGTTCCCAAGTTGCCCCCGCGCGGTCCTCGTTCCCAAGTTGCCCCCGCGCGGTACTCGTTCCCAAGTTGCACTTGGGAACGCGATTGTCTTCGAAGTTGCACTTCGC
>JAVEWL010000624.1:0-3716 GCA_034004565.1 FCB group bacterium
GAGTGCGGTCAGCGTGTACCAGGGCAGGCCCAGGCGCGGGCGGTAACCGGGGACGAGGAGACGCTTCACGCGGTCGAGCAGGACGTGCTTGTCGTCGTTGCCAGTAGCGGCCAGCACGGGCTGCGCGGCGCCAATGTTCAGGCGCCCTGCAAGGTCGGCCAACGCGGTGGCGTAGGCCACGGGGAAGCCGGTGGCCGAGGCCGCGAGCGCGTCGCAGCAGGCTTCGCGCTCGATGCGGATGCGGCGGTTAATCCACCACACGGCGGGGTTGAAAAAAAGCAATGCTTCGACGAGGAGTTGAAGCAGGTTGACCCAGTAATCGTAGCGGCGGATGTGCGCGAGTTCGTGCGCGAGGATGGCATCGAGGTGCGCGGGCGGCATGCCCGCCGCGACGGCCGCGGGAAAGATGACTATCGGCCGCAGCACGCCGATCACGCCGGGGACGTCGATGCGGTCCGACAATGCCACGCGCACGCGGCGCGTCATGCCCAAGACCGATTTCAGGCGCGCCAGCGATTCGCGCACGGCGGGCTCGTCCCACGCGGACGCGTCGCGCCGGAGCGCGCCCGCACGGAGCAGCAGGCAGACCGCGCGCAAGAGTCCCGCGCACGCGCCCGCAAGCCACGCCGCGGCAACGAGGGCCGTCCACGACGAAGAGGGCGAAGCAACTGGGGGAGTGGACACGGATGCGGGGATTGCCGCGGTGGCGTGAGAGATTAGCGTCGGTGCCGTGGAAGACGCGGCAGGCGCCGGCGCGGGAGTGTCGAGTCGGTACAGCGACCACGTGACCATCGCCGCGAGGACGACGAGGCCCAGCGCCGCCGACGCCGCGCCGTAGCGGCGGTTCGGCTGCTCCGCGGGAATGAAACGCAAGAGCAGATACAGCGCGAGAGCCGCAAGCGGCGCCTGCCACAGCGTATGCAGGAGCGTGAACGTGAAGCGGGTCCACGCTTCGTTGGCGAAGATGTTTAGCAATGCGTCCATAACCGCACCTTTATTCGGCTGCCATTCTCAATGTTACGGGATCATCCGTTCCCGCGACGACGGGCTCGTCCATGAGGGGCAGCACGCCGTTGACCCAAAAGTAATATTTGCCGGGCACGAGGTTGCTGAAGCGGAAGTTGCCGTTTTGGTCGGTGCCCGCTTCGCTGGGGTAGTACTCGAAGCGCCCGAACCACTTGCATTCGATGGCCGTGATGACCGCGCCGGTGACGGGGAGACCGGTCTTGTCGTCCACGACCCTGCCCGCCAGTGTCAGGCCTTTCTTGAGCGTGAGGACGTACTCGGTCTCGCGCGGCACGACGTTGAGTTCGACGGGAATGTACTGTGTCGCGTTGTCCAATACGAGCGTGTAGCGCCCCGGCACGTCCGGGTTCACATCGTCGATGGTGAAGCGCCCGTCCGGTCCCGAGCGGGCGGTATCCGAGTTCTCGTACCATCCCTTATGAGGCCTGCCGTATCGCAAGCCGACGCTCATTCCTTCCATGGGATTGCCTTGCTCGTCGAGGATACGGCCCCGGATCCGTTCGCCTTTCACAAACCGCAGGGTCACGTTGTGAATGGGATTCCGCTCGTCGACCCGGAACTCCTCGCTTTCGATCATGCGCTGGCTATCCCACGCCACCACCGCGCAGGTCAACCCGAACGGGATCGAGGGAAGGACGAATGTTCCGTCGCGCACGAGGGCGTGCTGGTGGTAGCCTTTCCCTTGCAGCGCCTTGGGCTCTTTCACGCGCACGAGCGACACGTTGACGGGCGTCGTCCCGTTCGCGTCGAGCACGCGCCCGTGGATTGCGCCGGCCGGCATGGCCGGGACCGTCAGCACGAGGGGATCCGAGCCTTCCTGAACGGCGATTCCACTCTTGTTTTCGGTCCAATAGCCGGCGAGGTTCCGCACGCGGTAACTCACGGTGGACGGGGCCGGGATATCCACCCGCGCTTCGCCGTTTACGAAAGGTATGTCTTCTTTCCTCAGTTCCTTGAAGCCCGGCTGCGCAATGTCCAGATCCACCGCGCCCTGGGGCATCGGAGCGCCGGGTTCCGCCTGAAGCCGGAGCACAAGCGTGCGCATGCCCGAAGCGTGCTTCGCGGACGCGAGGTCGATGACGACCTCTTCCGCCGGTCGCGGCACGCGGAGCCGCAGCAGTTGAGGTCCGGCCGTAAGCGTTACATCGCCGGGCCAGAGCGGCTCCGTCTCGAAGTAGCCTTCCTTCCCGCGAATTTCGACCCGTGCTTTGCCGGACACGTTTTCCGAGTGGTAGGACATGGGGGTCAGCACCTGATCGTAGGCCACGAACGGGCCGTTTTCGTCGGTGGGCAGCAGACTCAGGTCGCCCACGATGCGACCGCGCACGCGGATCGGCGGGGGCAGGACGACCTTCACCTCCTGCCCCGCGCTCACAGCCCCGACAACGCCTTTCCGGCCATCGGCGCCGTGTGCCAGGAAGGCGTACACCGTATCGTCGCGCAGGGTGGCCAGTGAGACTCGCCCTTGCTCGTCCGCGACTGTTTCCTGCGCACATTCGATACCGTGGATGTAGACGCCTCGAGGTCCCTGGTGACTGTACAGCCGCAGGGAAAATCCCTCGAGCGGCGCGCCCGATTCCTCCGCCGTCGCGACAACGGCACTTGGCCGCGTCGGTTCAAGTTCGCACACGTGAGGCTTGGCGGGATCGAGGATAATCTCCTTGAAATCGTCCCGGGCGTACCCCTCGGCAAGAATCTCGAGCCGGATCGGGGCGCCGGCGTAGTGATCGAGGACGGCGATTCCGTCGGCGTCCGATTCGAACTTGAGCTTTCCCACGCCCCCGGAACTCAGCTCGTAATAGCCTTTTAGTGTTGCGCCCGGGATGCCGCGTCCGTCCGGCCCGGCCACGCGAATCGCGGCGGGCTCGCCGCGGCGCAGCACGAGGTCCAGATCGCGGAGTTCGCCGCCCGCCTGTGCGCTCAGTGGACCCAGGATGGAGAACGCGTATCCTTCCGCGTCGAGCACGGCGTAGACCGTACCCGGCGACGCCGTGCCTTCGAATCGCCCGTCGGGGTGGAAAGTGACCGGGTTCGCGGCGCCGCAGCGCGCCACGGTCATCAGCAGGAGCTTGTCGCCGACATTTTCGGGTAGCGGCGCACCGTCCTCCGTGCGAACCGTTCCGGAAACGGATACTTTGGCGGCGCCGCCGTCTTGCTGAAGGGCCTGGATTTGTTCGACGCGCTCGATGGGCGTCAACACCTTCGCGGCCAGAGCCACGGCGCTGAACACGCCTTGCGACAGTCCCGCGAGCACGAGCATCCCGCCGATCCCCAGGGCCGTGAGCGTGTACCAGGGCAAGCCCAGGCCGGGGCGATAGCCGGGAACCAGCAGGCGCTTTATGCGATCGAGCAGCGCGTACTCGTCGTCGCCGCCCGTCGCGGCCAGGGCCGGCTGCGCGCCCAGGCTCAGGCGTTCGGCAAACGCCGCCAGCGCCGCGGCATAGGCCAGCGGCACGCCCGTGGCCGAGGCCGCGAGCGCATCGCAGCAGGCCTCGCGCTCGATGCGCACGCGACGGCTTATCCACCACACGGCGGGGTTGAAGAAGAGCAATGCTTCGACGAGGAGTTGAAGCAGGTTGACCCAGTAATCGCGGCGGCGGATGTGGGCCAGTTCGTGCGCGAGGATGGCATCGAGGTGCGAGGGCGAAATGCCGGCCGCAAACGCCGCCGGGACCACCACCACGGGGCGC
>JAVEWL010000035.1:0-17676 GCA_034004565.1 FCB group bacterium
GACCGCAACGGTTTGGACAAAAACTCCCCTTACGGAGAAAGGGCCGGGAGGGGTTGTTTCGCCCCTCCCGGCCACTGGGATTCAACTTCCGGGGCCTAGTTGTACTTCTGGGCCCGCTTGATGAGCTTCTCGACATCCTTCTCGGACTTGTCGGCCGGCGTGCCGGGCTTGATGGCGCGCGCCGCGCACTTCTCGGCGGCCTTGACGATGTCCTTGAAGGGACCGGCCTTCGGATCCTTCACGACCGCCTGCTTTTTGTCGTTCCAGGCGAAGATTTTCGGATTCACCTGGACGCATTCGCCGCAAGCCGTGCACTCGTTCGAATCCAGTGTCACCGGCGTATGGCCGTTGGTCGCCGCAGGCGCCGGAGTCGCAGGCTTTGCCGCGGGGGCCGCTGCCGGGGCCGGGGTGGCCGTCACCGATGCGGCGGGCTCCGGAAGAGCCGCCGTGGGCTGCGCCACGATGGTCGTCGCGAGGTCCGCGCCGCGCATTGTGAGCTCGAGCAGGCCCTGGGCCAGCTTTCCGACCACGTCCTGGCGGACCTGCGCCGTGATTTGCTCGACGTCAACCTTCTCGACCGCCGCCATCGACTGCAACAGCATCCAGAAGTCCTGGCGCTCTTCGCAGCTCTTCACGATCTCCGAAGAGACCAGGAGGCGAGCGAGTTGATTCTTGCCGTCCACCGCCCATACGAACGGGAACTTGCCTTCACGCTCGTCCGAACCCCGCTCAAGGTATTCGGCGAGATGGACCATGTTCTCATTCCACGTATCGCGCGGGGCCTTCTTGAAGTGCTTGCGGAAGCGGGCTTCCGTCACCGCGAAGTCGGCGAAGGTCAACGGCATCTCGAGGGTCGCCGGGTGGCCTTCCTCGTTGACGTAGTTGAGCGTGTAGGTCGGCCATTTCGCATCCGGCGCCGGGTTGCCGTCGAGGTTCAGGCATTCCGCCCAGGTCTTCCCGTTGTCCGGGTTGAACTTGTAGGACGGATACGCGCGGGATTCGAGCGCGAGCCGGCTCTGATGCTTCGACAGGTCGTCCGCGATGCCGTGTTCGGGCATGCACGGACAATAGATGTTGAAAATGGCCGGACGCTTGATCATCAGGCCTTCGATGAAGCCTTCGATGAGGTGCGACGTGTTCGCGGTGCTGCCCTGGAGCACGTAGGTCGTGCGGTGGGCCATCGCGATAAGGCCGATTTCCTTGCGAATTTCGTATTTGCCCTTCATCGCCTTGCCGTACTGCGCCATGTCCGACACCTGGCCGATGAAGCCCGAGGTGCAGGCCTGGCCGCCCGTGTTCGAGTACACCTGCGTATCGAGCGCCACCACCTTGATGGGCTTGCCCGACATCATCATGCGCGACAGGTTCTGGAAGCCGATGTCGTACAGGGCGCCGTCACCACCGACCACGACGACCGGGGGAGAGAGGTGCCATTCTTCATCGGTGAACTTCATCCAGTTGAAGTAGCGGAAGTACTCGTCGTGCTTGGCCGCGTCGTATTTGCCTTCGAGTTCGAGTTCCGCCATGCGGATGGCCTTGAAACCGTCGGCCATCTTCGCCATGTGCCCTTCGAACAGGCCCATCGCAACCGACGGGCTGTCCTGGAACAGGTGGTTCGTCCAGGGGAAGGGGTACGGGTTGAACGGATAGGTCGAAGCCCAAACCGAGCTGCAGCCCGTGCTGTTTGCGATACCGAGGTTGGCGCGGCCCTTGCCGGTCGTGCCCTGGGTGTACTGCCACTTGAGCTGCTTCAGGCGCGCCAGCAACTGGGTCGTGCGCTTCAGCCAGTCCGCGTCGATCGGCTGGCTGATGCTGGCCTTGTCCATCGCGGCCGTCAGATTCGACAGCGTCATTTCCTGGCCGCGAACCGCCGCCATCGCCTTCTGCACCGAATCCGTGTCGCTGACGTTCATCGACTCGGCCAGCTTCAGGCGGATATGCTTTTCAATCTGCGTGATGAGGTCGTCGATGTAGGCCACGTGCTTCTTCACGCGCGGCTGCATCAGCGCTTCGATGGTGGCCGTGAACAGGTGCAACACGGTCTTTTCCGCGCAACCCAGGCACGCGCCGTCGCCGCCCACCATCGCCTTGTAGTTGTTCTTGTCTAGGAGGAGCGTCTCCAGCGCGCCGACGCCCTCTTCAAGGCTGTCGATGCGGACGAATTCTTCCTTCGTGTTCGGCAGCGTCAGCCAGAACTCCCAGTTCTTACGCAACGTGTCGATGCTGTCCTGCGTCTGCGTCATCGAAGCGAACGCGTTCTCGGGGCAAACGTTCACGCACTCCATGCAGCCCTTGCAGGTGTACGGGTCGACGGTGATGCTCAGGAGACCGCCCTTGCCCTTGGCTTCCTTCTCGAGGTTGGAGTAGAAGGGCTTCGTCAGGGCGAATTTGAAGTCGTTGAGTTCCGCGACCAGGAGTTTCATTTCCTGTTCGAGTTCACCGTGCTCGGAACCGCTCTCCGCCAGCGTCTCTTGCGCCGCGCGAGCCACAAACTCGCTGGCCGGGGCAACTTCGGCGCCGTCGAAGAAGGCGCGCAGCTTCGGTTCCATGACCTTCACGGCCTTCGCGACATGCTTGACCGAGTGACCGCGTTCTTCAAGCTGTTTCACGGCCGTGTCGAGCACGTCGCTTACCGTGTTGACCAGGCCGGGGAGCGCCGAGTCCGGGCAGATGGTCCAGCAGTTGCCGCAACCCGTGCACTTCGCCGGATCCCACGTCGGATGCGTGAAGCGGATGCCCGTCATGTCGCGGAAGATGCCCGTGCCGACCGGGATGAAGCTCAGGCCGATGAACGGGTCGGTCAGGTTGTCGTTGCCCTGGCCGCTCGCGTAGAACGCGCCGGTCTGTTCCCAGAAACGGTGGATGTCGGTCGACGCGGCCTCGCTCTGCGGCTGGTGCTTGAGCATCAGCGGCAGGCCGGCGTCCTTGCGGACGACCGGGGCGGCATCGGCGATGACGGCCTTGTTGGTGATTTCCTTCACTTCCGAGAAGCCGCGACGCACGACGCGCAGGTTGTCTTCCACCACGCGGGCGCCCTTCTTCCCGAACTTGTCCTGGAGCTGCGATTCGATCGCCGCGAACAGCGTTTCTTCCGTCAGGTTGTTCTTTTCCATCACCGGCGATGCCGCGAAGAACGCGCCCTGGAAGGCGATGCCCTGCATGCGGAACTGGAGTTCCGGATCGCTGGCTTCGTCGCGGGCGACCTTGAAGGCGTCCAGGTAGAAAACGCGGATTTCGTTGTCGACGATGATCTTCTGGAAACGCGGGGGAATCGAGCGCCACACTTCATCCGGCGTATCGAGATCGCTCTGGATGATGAAGAAGCCGCCCTTCTTGAGGCCCGCAAGCGGATTCGAGTGTTTGAACACGTTCGGGTCCGGAGAAAGCACCACGTCCACGTAGAAGTATTCGCAGTTGATCCGGATGGGTTCCGGCGCGGCCGACAGGTAGTAGGTCGTCGGCTGGCCTTTCTTTTCCGAACCGTATTTCGGATTCGCCTTGATGTGGTAGCCGAGCAGGTCGAACAACGTCATCGCGAGGTTCTTGCCCGTCGTGATGGCGCCCCAACCGCCGATCGAGTGCAGGCGGACCGTGATGCTGTCCTTCGGCATGAGGTTCGGGTTTTCGCTGCCGCGCAGGCCGAGATCCTTCACATGGGGATAGCCATCGAGGATGGTCTGCATGTGGATTTCCTGCTGAGGCGTGAAGGCCTTCTCGCGCACGAAATCGATCGACAGGTAGAACAACTTCTTCTGCTTGCCGCCCGGCAGCATGTTCTCAACCGCCGCCAGCAGCCCTTCCGGCTGCAAGTCGCGGCTGCCCATGCCGAAGCACCCGTTGTACAGCGCGGGCATGTCTTCCGGCTTGCTGTACACGGCGTATTTCGGATGGGGGAGTTCGCCGTTCACGGCACGCGCATTCTCGACGCACTTCGTCATGACCGTGCGGATTTCGCGAACCAGCGGAAGGTCTTCGGCCAGCGGCTGGTCGGTGCGTTCGAGCACGACCACGCCCTTGCGGCCCTTGAGCAGTTCGCTCAGCATGTCGCCCGGGAAGGGACGGTACATGGTCAGGTTGACCACGCCGACCTTGACGCCGCGCGTTTCGCGGAGGTAGTCGACGATGGCTTCGGCATTCACCACCACGCTGCCCTGGCCGAGAATGATGTATTCGGCGTCTTCGCAACGGTAGGTCGAAACGCGGCGGTAGCGCCGGCCGGTCAACTGGTAGAACTCTTCCATGCACTGGTCGGTGAGTTCGGCGATGTGATCGAAGAAATACGGCCGTTGGGCCGCGACGCTCTGCATGTAGGAGTCCTGGTTCTGGACCACGCCCGCCATGACGGGATTGTCCACGGTCCAGATCTCGGGGATACGGCGACGCTGCGGTCCGTAGATCATTCGCTGGGCGGCCGTCGGCGTGTCGATGATATCCTCGGGATGCCCAAGGTATTCCTCGATGAGTTCGCGTTCCGGCAGCAGCAGCGATTCGATCAAGTGAGTCGTAAGGAATCCGTCCTGCGCCACAATGCCCGGGTTCAGCGCCAGTTCGGCCACCTTGTGGGCGATGATGTTCAGGTCGCAGGCTTCCTGCACGTTCTTGCCGAACACCTGAAAAAAGCCGGTGTCGTCGATCGCGTGGTAATCGTCGTGACCGGCGTGCACGTTCAGGGTCGACTTCGTGATCGCGCGGCACCCCATGTTCAGGATGTACGTGAGCCGCTTGCCGACCGCGCCGTACAGGGATTCGTGCATGTACACGATGCCCTGGCCCGACGAGAAATTGCAGGAGCGAAGACCGGTCATGGCCAGACCCGCCGTTACGCCCGCCGCGGCATGCTCGCCTTCGGGTTCGATGAAGATCAACGGACGGCCGGACACGTTGATGTGACCGGCGGCCGCCGCTTCCGCCCAGTACTCGCCCATTTGGGTCGACGGCGTGATGGGATACGCACCCGCCGCATCGCTCGCTTCACGCTCGCACATGATCACGGCGGTGTTGCCGTCCATGGCTTCGCGTTTGCCCGGGTACTTGAACTGTTTGTTGCTGTCCTCTTTCATGTGGCCCGACCTTTATGTGTCTTCCAAGGTTGGAGAATCTACAAGCGGAGTTCGTCCGCCATCGGTTACGTAATCTGTTTCAGCGTGCCTACCCGTCCACCCAGTTGCCTCCGCAGCGCACGCGGGGAACCGCTCCCCCGAGCGGCTCCCCGCGTGCGCTACTCAGCCCCTGTGCCGCTATTGAGCGGCCACCACCGGCAAGAATTCCTTCTACAGCGGGCACCGAATGCATCCGTCCGAAGCCCCCGCTTCGCGTTCGCTTTCGGTGCGTCCGGCCCCTTCCCCGAAGGGATGCCTTGCAGCAAAGCGACCACTCTAACTAGACCGTCTCCGCCAACGTCCGGTTCCGTGTATCGCGCCCCTCGCGCGAAGGAACCGGTCTGGCTTTTGGAGATGCCTGCGGCGCTTCGGTGCCCGCACGTCGCTCGATCAACCGATTTGTTCAGACTCGCACCGTGGCAATCGGCGTCTAGTTCGGTCGCCCCGGACGTCCTTTTCCGTGCGCGGCCGCTATTAACGCCATTCCTACCGAGTTCCCGCTCTGCCACACGCCCCTTGGGGTAATCGCTCGGGAAACTCCGTTTCCCGGTTTGCGCGACGACCCGCTTGCGTTGAATTGTGAGAGTAAGTGGTGAGGATATAGCCTGAAACGAAATCGTAATGAGTTCGTATAGACCGGAGTGCCTCGCATGTGGAGCAACCCTGCCCAGGGTTGACTCCGAGACTTGACTCTCTTGCCTGTGCGATGTCTGTTCAACTTTGTCGGTGTGCATCGAGCACGTACTATTAGATGCAATTTCGATGCCAGCTTGGGTTATTGTTGTGGGCATCGGTGTAAGTGATGAGTATGTAATGGTTTAATGGCGTTCGGATGGGGCGGGAAAGGGGGGCGGAGGTGTATTTTATGCCCTCCGCGAGCTGTCAAATGACACCTATGCTCAGGACACTTGTGTATTAGATGTGCAAATCCAAATTTGATAACGGTTTAACAGTAGCGATACGTATTTCGGCGATGTTGGTTGTGAATGGATTCACAGTTGGAGTGTGTTCGACGGCGGGGCTGTGATAAGGTCTGGCGGGGAATCGCGTTCGTGCAAGGGAAGCAAGACCCGTTTGACGCGGCTGAGACCGGATCAGGATTGAATCCGCATTCTTATGGTGTGAGCCGTTCAGGTTTGCATCCAGCAAAAAGACGCGGATGCAAACCTGAACCGGCGGAGCAGCGATCGGAATTGAATTCGCAGGCTCTGGGATGAGCCGTTCAGGTTTGCATCCAGCAAAAAGACGCGGATGCAAACCTGAACCGGCGTAGGCAAGGCCTTGGTATATAGTATGGGAAGAGACGGATTGGCAGACAAAGGGAGGCCGCAAATGGCGCGAAAAGGGTGGCGTCCCGTTCCGGCTTTGTATTTCTTCGCGGCCGTCCTGGCCATGGCAGCCCTGCACAAGTGGCTCCCCGTTGCCCGGGTGATTCAGGGGCCGTATCATCTGCTGGGCATCGTTCTGATGGTGTCGGGCGTGGGACTGAGCCTGTTGGGAGCTCTGCTGTTTGTCCGGCGCGGGACCCCATTCCGTCCGTTCGCGAAGTCGGCGCGGCTGGTCACGGTGGGGCCGTATCGGCTCAGCCGGAACCCCATGTACACGGGATTGGTCGTGGCGCTGGGAGGTATGGCGCTGTTTCTGGGCACGCTAACCCCGTGGGTGATCGTGCCGGTTTTCGTCTGGTTGATTCAAAGGTTTGTCATAAGGGTGGAGGAGGCCCTGCTGAGCGAAACCTTCGGCCCCGAGTACGAGGCCTACCGCGCACGGGTCGGGCGGTGGCTATAGCGAAGGGCGATAAGGCCTATTGCTTTCTCTCAATTCCGGCTCATGGCTGTGGCCAGGCCGGGTCCAGGAAGCGCCCATTCTCGCTGATGAGCTTGCCGTCCGCCTCGATCCGTCCCCCGTTTCGGAGGTCGCAGACGAGGTCCCAGTGCAGGGCCGACTCGTTCTTGCCGCCGGTTTCAGGGTAGGCGGCGCCGAGGGCCGCATGGAAGGTGCCGCCAATCTTCTCGTCGAACAAGGTGTTGCGGGTATAACGGGTGATCGAGTAATTGGTTCCGATGGCCACTTCGCCGAGGATTCGCGCGCCGGGATCCTGGTCGAGCATTTGAATAAGGAAAGCCTCGCCCTTCTCGGCGCTCGCGTCGACGGCGCGGCCGTCCTGAAAGCGAATGCGAATGCCGTCGACTTCGCGCCCGTTGTGGACGGCGGGAAAGCTGGGACAGAACAAGCCATTGGTGGCGTTTTCGATGGGGCCGGTGAAGACCTCGCCGTCGGGGAAGTTCTCGTGGCCGTCGCAATTAACCCACTGCCGGGCCTCGACGCCCAAGGTCAGGTCGGTGCCGCCGGGGGACGTGAAATGCAGTTCGCGGCAGGTATTCAATACGTCGCAGACTCGCTGCTGCCGATTGTGGATTTCCTCCCAGGCGGCGGCAGGGTCGGGCAGATGAAGTAAACCGGCGCCGAAGACGAAATCCTCGTATTCCGTGAGCGACATCTCGGCGTCCTGGGCGGAGGCCTGGGTGGGATACTGGGTCCCGGCCCAGTGCAGTTTTCCTTCGGCGGCGCGCTTGAGGAACGTGGTCGAAATGGGTTTTCGGGCCTTGCCGGCCATGGCCTGGCGCGCCGGATCGACGTTGGTCAACGAGCGGGTGTTGGTATCCGCCCAGATGCCGATGCTGCAATCGATGGTCTCGACCTCATGCATCGCAAGAGGGTTCAGGTATTGCAGTTGCTCGTCGCTGGCCTCGAGCAGGAAGATCTCGATGCAAATCTCCGGCCCCATGCGCACAACCGGATGGGCGCCACGACGGACGACTTCGCGGAAGAGGGCCACCACCAGCGGTTCGGCTACAGGTGCACCGACGATTCGGACGATATTGCCGGGCTGAACCTTCGCGGAATAGTTCACGAGCACCTGGGCCAGTTTATCGAGTCGGGGGTCGCGCATAAAATTTCCTTCCGTGTTGTATACTATAGCAGCGAATCTTACCTCGCCCGAGCCTCCAGGGCAACGAAATCGCGTCGACACCGCCGTCGTCCGCCGTTGATGCGGCGCTGTCATCCTACCGACGGAACACTGCCATGCGCATATTTGTGCCTCGCGAAACGCATCCGGGTGAAACACGTGCGGCGGTAACGCCTGAGACGGCGGCCCGCTTCGTCCAGTTGGGTGCCGAGGTGGCCGTAGAGAGTGGTCTTGGCGCCGGAATCGGGGTCGCCGACGAGGCCTACACCGAGTCCGGCGCGTCGGTGAGCGCAAACCGTGGCGCGAGCCTTGGCGAAGCGGACCTGGTGCTGCGGGTGCGGAAACCGCCCGCGGAAGAGGTGGAACTCCTCAAATCGGGTAGTACACACGTCAGCCTGCTCGAACCGTTTAACGAACAGGGACTTGTCGAATCGCTGGCCGCGCGCGGCGTAAGCGCCTTGTCTCTCGAGCTCATTCCGCGGATAACCCGCGCTCAGAAGATGGATGTGCTCAGTTCCCAGGCTAACCTTGCGGGCTATGTCGCCGTCATTCTGGCGGCGGAACGCTTGCCCAGGATCCTCCCCATGATGATGACGCCCGCCGGGACCATTGCGCCGGCGCGGGTCTTTGTGATCGGCGCGGGCGTGGCCGGGTTGCAGGCGATTGCGACCGCCAAGCGCTTGGGCGCGCGGGTGGACGCGTTCGACACACGGCCCGCCGTCGAAGAGCAGGTGTTGTCGCTTGCGGCGCGCTTCGTGAAGGTGGACCTGGGCGAGACGGGCCAGACGGAGCAGGGCTATGCGCGCAAGTTGACCGAAGAGCAGCGGGGGATGCAGACCGAGGCGATGGCGCGCGTGTGCGTGCAGTCGGACGCCGTGATCACGACGGCGCAGGTGTTCGGACGGCGCGCCCCGGTCCTTATCACGAAAGAGACGATCGCGCGGATGCGGCCTGGCAGCGTAATCGTCGACCTGGCGGTGGAGTCGGGCGGAAACGTCGAGGGCGTCGAGGCCGATCGCGAGGTCGAGATGAACGGGGTGCGCGTGGTGGGCCTGGCGAACCTGCCGGGGCGCGTGGCGGTGAACGCCAGCCAGATGTTCGCGTCGAACGTGTACAGCCTGATCGAGGACGGGTGGGACGCGGAGACGAAGGCGTTCCGCGTGGACCCGGAGGACGAAATCGTGAAAGGCTGCCTTGTGACCCACGCCGGGGAAGTGGTGAACGAGCAACTTCGCAAGGCGCAAAGGGTGTAATCATGGAAATGCTGACCCTGCTGTTCACGTTTGTGCTGGCCATCTTCCTGGGCTTTGAACTGATCTCGAAGGTGCCGTCGACGCTGCACACGCCGCTGATGTCCGGCGCCAACGCCATTTCGGGCATCACCATCGTGGGCGCGCTGATTGCCGCGGGCACGCTGGAGACCAGTTGGGTGAACACCGTGCTGGGAGTGCTGGCCGTGACGTTTGCCATGATCAACGTTGTGGGCGGCTATGTCGTGACGGATCGCATGCTGGGAATGTTCAAGAGCAAGCGGAAGAAGGATCAATAAGCCATGCGGGACGCCCTCATTCAAATCAGCTACATTGCCGCGGCGGTGCTGTTCATTTTCGGCCTGAAGATGCTCAATTCACCCGCAACGGCACGGCGCGGCAACCTAATCTCGGCCGTTGGCATGTTGCTGGCCATCGTGGCGACGCTGGCGTATCGCGGCTTATCCTACCATTGGATTGTGCTGGGGATAGTGGCAGGCAGCGTGGCAGGCCTTTGGTCGGCCAAGCGCGTGCCGATGACCGCGATGCCGGAGTTTGTGGCCCTGTTCAACGGATTCGGCGGACTGGCGAGCCTGTTGATCGGGTGGGCGGAGTATGACCACAGCATCAACCTCTGGCGTGGGCTGATAACGGATCCCGGCTTTTCCAAGCACCTCGAGTCGCCCATCTGGTTCAAGGCGACTGCAATCTATGTGACCGTGCTCATCGGGGGCGTGACGTTCTCCGGCAGCATCGTGGCCTACGGCAAGCTCGCGGAGCGGATCTCGGGCAAACCGTACCTGTTCAAGGGGCAACAGGCCGTAAACGCTTTGGTGCTGGCCGTCCTGGTAATCGGCATGGGCGTGTTCTTCCTGAATCCGACGGAGCTGTATCCGGTGTTTCTCGTGGCGTTGGTATTGTCGCTGGCGTTGGGCGTGCTGCTAACGATTCCCATCGGCGGCGCGGACATGCCGGTGGTGCTGTCGCTGCTTAACAGCTATTCCGGGCTGGCGGCGTGCGCGGCGGGGTTTGTGATACTCAACACGGTGCTGATCGTGGCGGGTGCATTGGTGGGAGCCAGTGGGATCATCCTGACGACAATCATGTGCAAGGCGATGAACCGTTCGCTGAGTAACGTGCTCTTTGGCGGGTTCGGGTCGAACGCGGCGTCCGGCGCCGCGGAAGAAGCGGGGGAGGCCAAAGCCATCTCGGCCGACGACGCCTACTACGCACTCGAGGCGGCCAACAACGTGATTATCGTTCCGGGATACGGCATGGCCGTGGCGCAGGCGCAACACGCGGTGCGCGAACTGGGCGACCTCCTCGAGGACAACGGAACGGAAGTGCGCTATGCCATACACCCGGTGGCGGGACGCATGCCGGGGCATATGAACGTGCTGCTGGCGGAGGCGAACGTGCCGTACGAGCAACTCGTCGAGATGGACGACATCAATCCGCTGATGGAGACAGTGGACGTTGCAATCGTGATCGGCGCGAACGACGTGGTGAACCCCGCCGCGAGGGAGGATGCGGGAAGCGCGATCTACGGCATGCCGATCATCAACGTAGATAAGGCCCGGACGGTGTTCGTGCTGAAGCGGTCCATGCGTTCGGGTTTCGCCGGAATTGAGAACCCGTTGTTTTACAGGCCGAACACCCGGATGCTGTTCGGCGACGCAAAGGCAAGCGTGCAGGCGCTGGTGACGCAGTTCAAGGGAGGCTAAGGCGGACAAAGTCCACCACAACGAACCGCATTTCATTACTCCCATGTTTCCCATTCTGTAACACTTTAGCCGAATGCCGGAGAGCTTCTGACCGGGTGGCACCTTCAAGCCGCGTGACGCAGTCGCGTGGCTTGTGGGTGGGATCGACGCCAAAGACTGCCCCCTCACCCATTGCTTTGTGGCACCCCCAAGCCGGCTTCAGGGCTTGGGGGTGTGGGTAAGCCAAAGCCTCTACTTTGCTGGAGTCTTTTTCCCTCTCCTTGGGGAGAGGGGTAGGGTGAGGGGAGCCCAAAGCGCCTTGCTGTCTTGGACGTCTTTGGCTTACCCACACCCCCAAGCCCTGAAGCCGGCTTGGGGGTGCCACAAAGCAATGGGTGAGGGGGCAGTCTTTGGCGTCGATTCCACCCACAAGCCACGTTCCTTCGTCACGTGGCTTGAAGGTGACACCCGGACAAAACCTCTCCGGCATTCGGCTAGAGTGGTACAGGGATTGGTGTTTGGGTGAAGAATGGGTCTTGTGGGAGCTCCATCCGGCCCATAAGACCTATAAGACCCATTTCCCGGTTACACGTCTGGCAGGCCTTCGGCGAGCGGGGGCGGCAGATCGGAGCGGCGCGGCCTGATGGCGGATGCCTGGCGGAAATGGTCGTAGCCGCCTTGGCCGGGTTCCTGGCCGTCGATGCGGACACCCGCCCAGGCGTCCGTGAACTCGCCTACGACCGTCACAACCGTGCGGAACTCGCGGTGGAACTCCTCGAGGGTTCGTTTGCTCTCCTCGGAATCAAGGGCGAACAAGAGCTCGTAATCCTCGCCGCCGCGCAGGATGAATTCTTTGGGATCCAGATGGTACTCGTCGCAATAGCGGCCCAGCGGCGGATACACCGGCAGCCGATCGGGATACAGGTTCACGCCGAGCTGGTTTGCTTCCGCGAGATGGCCGGCGTCCTGCACGAGGCCGTCGCTGATGTCGATCATGGCGTGGGCGACGGTCGTGCCGGCGAGCCACTGGCCTTCGGGGATGCGCGGCGACGGGTGGTTGTGGATCTGGACGAGCGTGGGAGCGCTACGCGCGTGCTCGATGGCGTGGAGGCCCGCCGCCGACAGCCCCAGGTGACCCGTGGCCGCGAGCAGATCGCCGATGCGCGCGCCCTTGCGGCGCAGGAAACGCCCGCCGCGCGCTTCGCCGGCCACCATGACATCGAGCGTGATGGGACCGTCCGTGCGCGAGGTGTCGCCGCCGATGATGGTGGCGCCGAAGCGCGACGCGGCCGTGGACATGCCCTGGTAGATGCGTTCGACGAAGGCCACTTCGGTGTCGGCGGGGCAGGCCAGGCCCACGAGACAAAACAACGGCGATCCGCCCATGGCGGCGATGTCGCTGAGACTGACCGCGGCGGCTTTCCAGCCGATGTCTTCCGGCTCGGAATACGTCCGGCGGAAGTGGACCTCCTCGATCGAGAGGTCGGTCGAGACGAGCAGGACGCGATCGCCCAGGCGGAACGCGGCGCAATCGTCGCCGATGCCCTCGAGCACGTTGGGCGTGGACGGCAGGAGCCGCGCGAGGCGCTCGATAAGACCGAACTCGCCGAGATCGCCGATACGCATCATACGTTTTCGTCCCCTTCAAGTCGCTGCCAGGCCAGAGGCAGATAGTCGATCAGATCGGTCGCGATGAGACCGCGCCGGGTCTTGTCCGCGGCGGCCAGGTCGCCCGCGAGGCCGTGAGCGTATACGCCGAGCAATGCGGCGTCGCGCGGGGCCATCCCCTGGGCCATAAGCCCTCCAATGATTCCCGAGAGCACGTCGCCCGTGCCGCCGGTGGCCATGCCGGAGTTGCCGGTGGTGTTGGCGAAGACTTCGCCGGCGTGCGCCACGAGGGTGCGGCGTCCCTTGAGGACGAGCGTGCATCCGAAGCGTTCCGCGAAGTAGACGGCGGTACGCGTGCGGTCCTTGAGCACGTCCTGGGTCGAGCCGCCGACGAGGCGGGCCATTTCGCCGGGGTGCGGCGTGAGCACGACGGGCGCCTGGACGCGCTTGAGGGTGTCGACGGCGGTGGCGAGCGCGTTGAGGCCGTCGGCGTCGATGAGCATCGGCACGGGACAGCGGCGCACAAACTCGAGTGCGAAGGCCTGGGTGTCGGGGTGCTGCGACAGGCCGGGGCCGAGCACGACGGCATCCTTGCCGCGCGCGAATTCCAGCGCGGGTTCGACGGCCTCGCGCGCGATCGATTCCGCGGGAGTCGCGTCGAGCATGCGGGTCATGCCGGTGAGAAGATGGCCCGAGACGATGTCGCCCAGGGGACGCGGCACGCCCACCGTGACCAGGCCCACGCCCGAACGGCCCGCCGCGAGCGCGGCCATGATCACCGCGCCCGAATAGCCCCGCGCGCCGCCGATGACAAAAACGTGCCCGAAAGTACCCTTGTGGCCGTCGTCCGGTCGCGGCGGCAAAAGCGCCCGCGCCGCTGTGCGTGTGAAGTCCTTCTCCATACGTTGGATCGTATAGCGCGATTCGGGAAGGGTCAAGCGGATAATTCTGAATGTCTTGATGTAACCCCGAATTCCCATTCGGGGTCTTTGCTCTTTCTTCGCGGGGCTTTCCTTGCACCAAATGCAAAGACCCCGAATGGGAATTCGGGGTTACTCGTAGACCATGGGGACGTTCTGCACCTTGTTGCCGGCCTGGCGCGGGTATCTGACACGGCAATTCCGCCGGATTTCATCGAGCATCGGCAGGGTTTGGGCGGCTTCGTCGTTCTCTTCGTAGCCGGTAACCTGGGCGAAGATCGAGCGGTTTTCGGCGAAGGGGCCTTTGTGCAGCGTGATGTCTATTTCTTCGGCGTCGGCGGGGAAGTCGCGGCCGGGTTCGAGAATGCGCGCGCGGTAGCCTTGCGCGACGACTTCGACGGCGTAGCGCGCGTCGGGGATGTTGCGCAGGAGGAACTGTCCGTCGCGGGCGATTTCGGATTCGTGGACACCGGGGCTGAGGATGCGAACTTCGGCGGTCAGGGCGGCGCCGGAGGGATCGGTTACGCGGCCCACGAGGTGGCGCTTGGGGGTGAGCTTGAGCACGATGCGTTCGGCCTCGACGGTCTTGTTGGGCTCGAGGTTCATCTCGCCGCCGGAGACGATTTCCACATCCGGGCCCACGGGCCGCTGGCTGTTGCCGAGGTACACCTGGTGCTGAACGTAAACCGTAATGGGTATGCGCTGCGGCTCGCGCAGGCGATAGGTGATTTCGTAGCGCCCGTCGTCGTCGGTGTAGCCCACCTGCGTGTTGGTCCCCGCGTTGACGACAATCTGGGCGGCGGGCACCGGCTTGCCCTGGATGTCAACGACCAAGCCGCGCACCTTGCCTTCGGGCAGCGGCGCGCTGAGCCGGATCTCCGCCTTGGCGAACTCGCCCTTGCCGGCGGGCTCGACCTTGTGTTCGACGGGTTGCCCGTGGCCAGGCGCCATAATGCTCAGCGTATAGACTTCGCCGGGCTTGACCAGGTTCGACAGGATGAACGCGCCGGTGCCGCGGGTCTGGACGGGCCGGTAAAAGTCGGCGCGTGGCATGTATTCAATAAGCGCGCCTCCCACGCCGTTGCCTTCCGCGTCGAGCAGGCGGCCGCTGATGGCAAACCCTTCGTCGACGGTGAGGACGACGTCCTTGACCGTTTCACCTTTCTTCGTGTTCACCGGCACGACGCCCTCAACGCAGTACAGTGTCTTTCGATCCGGCTCGGCCGCGAGGTAGACGAACATGCCGCGCAATCCTTCCAGACGGAAGGTGCCGTCGCGTTCCGTAGCCTTCCAGCGCACGCCGCTGTACCAGCTATCGGGGCCGTTGTCGTAATTGTAGAAGATGGTCGAGGGGACGGGTTCGCCGGTGCCCTTCATCACGACCTTGCCTTCGACGACGGGGGCTTCCTGTTTGGCCTTCGCCGTGTCCGGCGCCGTGAGGATCAGGTCGACGGTATTGGTGCCCGGCTGAACATCGATCGTCTTCTCGCCCCACCAGTAGGTGCCGCCCTCTTGCGACTGTGCCCTGATCTGCATACGGCGTCGATCGGCCGGGAACAATCCCAGCCGGAATCGTCCTTGCCCGTCCGAACGAACCTCGAATGGGTATCCCGTTATAGTGACCCCGGAAAGCGGCTGCCCCTCAGAGGTCTTTACCGTCCCTTCAACAGTCGCGCCCGGCGTCATAGTCACGTCCGTGCGCCCCGCATTCAACCAATAGGCCTCGCTCACGAACCCCAGACCTTCCTTCATGAAAACGATCCCGTAGCGTTCGTTCGGGTCAAGGTTTGGAAGGACGAATTGACCCTTTTCGTCGGTACGGCCGAGAAGCAGCCCCGTGCCGTAGATCAACGCGACGCCCGGCATGGGTTGGCCCTGGGCATCCTTTACGGTTACCGCACGGCCAAGGCCCCGTTTCAGGGTCAGTTCCACCGTCGTTGCGGGCGAGTCGAAGAAGTCCGCGCGCCCCCAGACGCCGTGGGTCTCCGTGCGCGCGAGAATGTAGTGCGTCATGCGCGGCACAGGGCCGAATTGGCAGCGCCCTTCCGCGTCCGTGACCCCTTGCATCGGTTCGCTGAGCGGGTCGGGAATCTTCTCATGGTCGGTCGGCGCACAGATGACCTTCGCGCCCAGCACGCCGTTGCCTTGTTCGTCTGTGACGACGACGGTGAGCTGGGCGTCCCGCGGCACGGGCGGATCCTGCGCAAAGGCGCCACTAAAGCAGATCGGAAACAACGCAAGGATGGTGAGTCGACGCATGGCGTTTTCTCCTGGTGGCGCATTTCGTAACTCCCCTTTCCAAGGGGAGTTCTTGGGCTGGCTCAAAGACTCCCCTTGGAAAGGGGAATTACGAAGAACGCCTTACACAATATCACCTTCGACCCCAAAGTTCCCGGCAGGTTCGCGCAGTGCCCTGCTATACTTCGGGGCACGTAGAGGAGAACGAAGGTATGCGACAAACGTGGGTATTGGCGGCAGTGGCGCTGTGCGCGTGGGCGGCGTCGGCGGAGGAGCGGTATATCCGCGTGGCGACGTTTAATATTGCGCAGTTCGGCGCCGGGGACGAGCACGAACGGTCGCTGGTGGGGTTGGTGAATATCCTGATGGCGACAGACGCGGACCTGGTGTGCCTGCAGGAGGTGACGTCGCAAAGCGCGGGGCGGGAACAGGTGGCGCGGCTGGTGAAGCTGCTCAACAAGGCCGCCTCGTTCTATGGAAAGGAGTCATATACGGCGGCGTTGCCGGAGCGGTATACGGGACGCGAGACGTGTGCCTTCCTGTGGCGTGCGCCGGTGGCGCTGTTGTCGCGGATTGAACTGCTCAATGTGCCGGCGGATGCGGACGGTGACGGCAAGCCCACGTTTCAGCGGACGCCGGCGATAGGGTTGTTTCGCGCGGGGGACTATGATTTTTACGCGGTGAGCTGTCATTTGTACACACAGCTCGAGGGGAAGACGTCCGAGGGGCGCGGCGAGGAACTGGCGACGCTGGCGGGATGGCTGAACGCGGCGACGGGCTTTCCGGAGCGGGATGCGGTAGTGCTGGGGGATTTCAACCGCTTTCTCAACGGGAAGAGCGACTGGCCGCGCATTCTGACGCCGGGTCATGAGCGGTATTACCGATTCGCGTTGATGGAAGGGATCGCAAACGCGGTGCCGGGGTTTGATGCGGCGCGCGATGAGGCGCCGTCGGATACCTACAGCACGACCACGAGCCGCAAGCTTTCGATTTATGACCAGATTCTGCTGTCGGCGGGGTCATATCGGGAGTTTGTGGGGACGCCGGTGTTCGGGAAGGACGTCGGGATCGTCCGGTTCGATACGGAGAAACAATACGAGTGGTTCGTGGACGACTGGCATATGGCCACGGCGATCTTGTCGGACCATCGGCCGGTATGGGTGCGCCTGCGGATTGATCTGGGGGACGATGATTGAGGGGAGGTCTTCTTGACAGGATAACAGGATTGGCAGGATGGACAGGATTGGGAAGAGCAAGATCACCACAAAGGCACAAAGACTCAAAGAACTGCAAGAGCTTGTGACTGGATTGGCAAGATGCGGAGGCTCTCATGACTCTCATTACTCTCATGATTCCCATACTTCCCATGGGAGTTATGGGAGTCATGGGAAGTATGGGAGGTATGAAAGTCAGTTCTTTGTGGCTCGGTGGTGCAACAGAGCGCAGGAGAAGGGACTACGTTTCGTGGTCGCGGGCGTCGCATTCGAAGCGGTTCATGCGATAGGCCTGGCGGGGGCCATAGCGCAGGAAGGCCCAGGCGGACGCCGCGACGTAGAGGAAGACGAATGCGTGGCCGTGGCGGCGCCATTGCAGGACGTGGCGGTATTCGTGAGCGATCAGGTGGACGACGTGCGGGTGGACCCATTGGTCGCGGCGGACGAGAATGACGTTGCCCCAGGCCATGCCGGCGGCCCACTTGGGGAAGAGGCGGCGTACGAGCCAGATTTGCGTGGCGTCGTCGTTGCAGGCGCAGCCGGCGGGCTCACCGTCGAAGATGCGGGCCCAGAACCGGCCTAGTTTTGTGCCGAGCCACATGGATATTGCCTTTTACCGAAGGACCACAAGGACAACAAAGACAGCAAGGACGACTGCCCCCTCACCCTAGCC
>JAVEWL010000625.1:0-3714 GCA_034004565.1 FCB group bacterium
CGGACTTCAATTTCGTACTCGCCGTCCTTTGGCGCCTTGAAAGTGAGTACAGGGTCCGGCTCGAAGCGATAATGGTCCGCGAAAGCCACCTCTTTGCCCGTCGCATCGTAGAGGGTCAAGGCCGCTTCGAACCAACCGGGTACCGCATCCGCGAGGTAAGGCATCAGGCTCCGTGCCTGCGCCCGCAGCAGCAACGGGGTGTCGGCCTTCGCGTGAAACCGGAAACGGTCAACGTCGCCCGGCATGATCTGTCCGTTCAGCACGGCCGGAAGCTCCAACGGCGTCTTATCGAAAACCGTCTGATCGTTGGGCTCATGCTCGCGCACTTCCGGCAAGGTGCCCACCTGAAAACGTAGCGGATTCGACACACCCTGGCGCCCGGCGATACGAAGTTCACGGTCGCCCGGCTCCGCGTCGGCGTCAATGACCAACTCGACGACTGCCATCTCGATGAGCTGTGGATTCAATTGTCGCCGGTACGTATTGAGAAACTGAGTGGCCCAATGCTCCAACTCCGGCAAGCTCATATCGGGCAGACGCTTCAGGAGGGGATGCTGGAGCAGCGTGGGCACATCCGGCGTCACCTCCTCGTCTTCCTCGGGCGTCCCCTTCGCGCGCGGCTTGCCTGCCTGAGTGCCCTGGCGCGCCTTTATCAAGCCGGTCACGTACACGCGCAGTTCTTTCAGTTGATCGTTGCTCAAAGGCTTCACAAACTGCACGGAAGCGGCGTGTACGCCTTCCCCGGTGACGTGCACCAGCGAAGCTCCGCCGATCGCCTGACCACCGATCAGGACTTCCACCGTGGATCCCTGCTGTCCGCCGGCGGGGTAGGCGTACCCGATGTGCGGATCGCGCCGTTCCATCTGCGCCGAGGCGGGGGTCGCAAGCGCGACCGCAGCAATCAAGAGCCAGTTGCGTAGCTTCACGAGTCGACTCCCCGCTTCACAGCAGTTCCGCGAGGCGCTTGGCCTCGGGCATGACCGGTATATCCAGTCCCTTCGTGTTCGGCAACGGACCGGCCGGGTCGATGCCCAGCAATTCGCACATGGCGGCCAGCACATCCTGTGAATGCACGGGTCGGTCCGCAGGCTCTTCGCCGGTCGCATTCGAAGCCCCGACAACGAGTCCGCCCTTGAATCCGCCTCCCGCCACAACCGTCGAAAAGCAATCGCCGAAATGCCCCCGCCCGCCGTTCCACGGCGCCTCCCATTGAACCTTCGGCGTGCGGCCAAACTCGCCGCCCCACCACACGATCGTGCTGTCTAGCAAGCCGCGTTCGCTGAGGTCCTGCAGCAACATGGCCATGCCCATGTCCATCTGCGGGAGCTTGGTGCGCATGGTTTCGAAATGGCGCTTGTGCGTGTCCCAGCCGCCGTAATTGATGGTGATGTACGGTACGCCGCGTTCCACCAACCGGCGCGCCATCAGGCACGACTGGCCGAAGGTGTTGCGGCCGTAGCCATCGCGCACGGCGTCGCTCTCCGTCGACAAATCGAAGAGCTTGCCCTCCTCGCCGAGAATGAGCTCATAAGCCTTGGCCTCGCACTCGTTCATCCGCTGAAACTGTGCATTGGCCGGGAGCGCGGCATCGAGCGAATCGAGCGAATGGAGCAGTTCGCGACGGCTCTGCTGGCGCTCGTCGGTGATGCCTTCCGCGACAACCCCCTCGACCATGAATCGCTTTTGATTGGGGTCCCCGCCCGTGGCGAAGGGCTTGTAGCGCGGCCCCAGGAACCCCGCCTCGTCAAAGCGCCCCTGCGGCGTCGTCAACACGATGTAGGGCGGTATCAGGCCCGAATAGCCCTGCTCGTAGCCCTTGAACAGCGACACCACCGCCCCGAGCGACGGATAGACGAGCCGATCGGGCAAATGGCCCGTCTGCACGATATACGACGCGGTCTCGTGGGCATTCACGCCGTGGGTCATGCTGCGAATGATCGAGTATTTGTCGGCCTGTTGCGCCAGGAGCGGCAATGACTCGCCGATGCGGATGCCGTCCACGTTGGTAGCGATCGGCTGGTTGAGGGGGCCGCAATAATCGTGGCCCGCGTCCGGCTTGGGGTCGAAGGTGTCCAGGTGCGAAGGCCCGCCCCACATCCAAATCTGGATGACCGCATTGGCCCGTGCCGGTGCGGCCACCGCCTGCGCGACGGGTACGCGCCCGCCCGAGAGCGACAAGCCGGCCGCCGTCCCGAGCAGACCCCACACCAGCGCCTCGCGCCGAGTGATGCGATTTCTAATTTGTTGCGTATTCATATGTGCGATCCGTTCAGCGTTCGATTCAATGCCGATACAGAAACTCTTTGCTGTTGACCAGGGCCCAGGCCACATCCTGTGCGGCCTGCTGAGGTTTCAGGCCGGCGTTGCGCGCATACGCAAAGGCCGCCTCCTGTTCCGCCGGGGTCGGGTAGCGCGACAGTATGCCCAGATAGATCCAACGCACGAGGGTCGGCGGATCGTTGCGCATTTCCTCGACAAGGCTGCGCAGCCGTGGACTCTGCGTAACCTTGGCCTTCACCTCGCTTGAATTGAGCAAGTGCAAACGTTGTGCCTCAGAAGGGAGATTGTTGCGCTCGGAAAGCAGGCCGGTAGCGCGCGTAGGACGCCCGAACAGTTCGAGAAACGAACTCGTGATGCTGCCGTCTTCGAGCGCGATGGTCCGGCGATAAGGCGGAATGTACGTATACGGCTCGGGTACCGCGCTCGAATACTCCTCGCCCGTGCCCCCGATTCGATCCAGGGCGTCAATGAGCACTTCCGCATCCAGGCGGCGCGTGGGATAATAGGCAAACAGCGCTTCTGCCTGGGGATCCTCGCCGAGGGGAATCGAGGATTGCTGGTACGTGCGCGAGTTCAGAATGAGCCGGTAGAGGTGCCGCAGGTCGAAGCGGGCGCCTGCGACTTCCCTTTCCAGATAGGCCAGCAACTCGGGGTTCGACGGCGGATTGTCGTCGCGAAAATCCTCCGGTTCGTGGACAATCCCCCGCCCCATCAGCCACGCCCAGACGCGGTTCGCGATGTTCCGCGCAAACCAGGGATTTTCCGGCGTTACCAGCCAGTCGGCGAAGAACTCGCGCGGGTCCCGGTCGGGCTCGATCGTAAGGGTCACACCGTCTGGAAACACGGCTTTCAGCGGTTCCGACGGCGCCGGGTTCAGGCAGACGATTTCTTCCTTCCACTCACCGGTCTTCTTGTACTTCAACCGCGAGAAGAACGCCGCCAGTTCCTCCCGCCGCTCCTTGGGCCATTTGTCCAGCCGGACACCCATGAACGTGAGCGCCGTCGCCTCGGCAATCGAGGACGGCTCGCGTCCCTGCAGCGCCCGGTAGAAATTCACCGGCGGTACTCGAAAATTGCTCCCACTCGAGGTCAGCAACGCCCGGGCGAACTCGTCGTACGGCATGTTGTCGCGGATTGCATCGCGGACCCAGCGGTGATAGGCCTGCGCCGCATTGGGCCACAGGTTGATCGGGAATTCGGACTTGATGCGGAGCACATCGCCCCACTTCATCGCCCAATAGTCCGCGAATTCGTTCCGCTGCATGAGGGTTTCGATCAGCGCAGCACGCTTCCCGGGACGCGTGTCTTCGAGGAACGCAACGACCTCCTGCGGTTCCGGCAAGGTCCCGATCACATCGAAATACACCCGCCGGACAAACACTTCGTCCGAACAAGGCCGGGAAGGTTTGATACCCCGCGCTTCCAGCTTTGAGA
>JAVEWL010000626.1:0-3699 GCA_034004565.1 FCB group bacterium
CCACCTGATCGGCTGCCCCTGCGTGGACACCACCGACGGGATGCACCAGCCGGAAGGGCTTACCGACGCCGAGGCGATGGAGCTGATGAAACGCAGCTACGCCCAGATCATCGAGGTCGCCGAAGCGCACGAGATCATCGTGAACATCGAGCCACACGGCTACTTCACGACCAAGCCCGACATGATGGCTCGCATGCTCGACTTCTGCGACAGCAAGTACCTCCGCATGAACATGGACACGGGCAACACCTTCATCGCCGGCCAAGACCCCGTCGCCTTCCTGAAGCGATTCGTCAACCGCGTCAGCCACGTACACATCAAGGACGTGTCCCAATCGCTGGCCGCCGCCATGCGAGGCGAGCAGACGGGCATCGCCGTCAGCCAGTGCGCCATCGGCGACGGCGTCAACGCCGACAACATCCGCCAGTGCCTGGCCCTCCTCCGCGACCACGGCTACAAAGGCGTCCTGAGCATGGAGTGTGAAGGCCAGGGCGGCCCGATGATCGAAAGATCCCTCGCCTGGCTCCGCAAGACCTTGGGCGAGTTGAAGATTCGGATTGAGGAATGAAACCGCGGATGAACGCTGATGAACGCTGATATTCAGAAGTTGTTGGCGACCCGCCGGACTTCGAGCTTTGGTCTGGCGAAGTTCATCAGCAGGCACAGACGAAGCCTGGTGGCCTTCAAGTAGTTCAGGCACTGGGCCAGATGAACGTCATCGAGTTCCTTGACCGCCTTGAGTTCGACCAGAAGGACACCTTCGATCAGAAGGTCGGCCGCATATTCTCCCACGGCGACGCCATCGTAGAAGACCGTAATACCATGCTGCTGCTCGGCCTTGATGCCCGCCTTGCGAAGCTCATGGGCCAGAGCATTCTCGTACACCTTCTCCAGGAAGCCGCATCCAAGCGTGTTGCTGACGGCAAAGGCGCAACGGATCACCCTCTCCGTCAACTGGCTCATCTCGCTCCGCTCGAATCGGCGTTCATCCGCGTTCATCTGCGGTTCCATATCATTCCTCCGTCTCTTGGTTTATGGTCCAAACCGCTGATGAACGCAGATAAACGCTGATAGGCCGGCAATCGTTCACAGGAGACTGGACTGCGATCCAGGAATCACCCTCCGCGTCGCCCATCTCATCTTGTCCCCATTCTTCTCCGCGTTCATCGGCGTTCACCTGCGGTTCCCTCTCTTTCCTCGTCCCATGTTCAAAGGCCGAAACGCCGTCGCCGGGTGCCCGCCCCCGCGTAACGGCTCCGGAACGTTTCCACGCTCCCACCCGGCCCCGCCGCCCCGGCCCCAGGCCGCCCCCCATGTCATTGCGAGCGGAGCGCGGCAATCTCCCGCTTCCCGCTTCACGAGCGGACGCTTCACGCGGCCTCCGGCCGCCCGCTTCCACGCTTCTCCGCGGCGTCCCGCCGCAATTCCCCTTGCCGACCCAAAACGGGGCACGTGAAGCCGCAGGATGAGCCTTTCGAAGTCTCAAGCGAGCCGTCCGAAGCGGCACTTGCGGCACAAAACGGCCCTGGCGCAATCGAAAACGCGGTTTGGGTGTCGAACGCCTTGGCGTTAGCCCCCGCTGCGACCAGTGCACCACTTCACGCACGTCGTACGCGCTTCGGGTCCCACATCGCCAAGACCAAGGCACACATGGTACTGCTGTCTCGGTTTTGCGGATTGTTCAGTATGGTGTCGACCTTCGTGGGAGTCAGCGCCTTGTCGCGCGATTTGAAGACCGTCTCAATATCGCTCCACGCGAGTACGGACGCCTGCTTCCGACCGGGACTCTCAAGCGTCACGCTCGTTCCAACCTGCACGTCGGTCGCCGTATAGATAACGCGCCCCGTGGAGCTCGGAAGCCTGCATGTCAACATCCTGCTCAGAATCTGATTCACCTGTCGGCTCCTTTCGTGTCGGCTTAACGTAGATGAAGTTGGAACTCGCGGTACTCAAACCCCAGGTTCGCGTTGGGCCGTGCGGGCACGCATCGGGAAGGCTGGATCTGCTCACCCTGGTGAAAGACCACACCTGCGATGTCGCGGGTCCATCGCTTTCCAGGCAAGTAGTTGTTCACGTAGACGACTGCCACGGGTGCCCGTGTTCCGTCGCGATACGGCCGTTCGCGCCCAGTGAGCCGCTGGAACACAGGCGAGTATCCGTCAACGGAGCGAACTTTGGCAGCGCCCGCCGACCTGCTTGGTGCACGATAGGGGCGATGCGCCGGATTGAGCAACAACCACTCGCCCTGCAGGCTCTTCGTCTTCGCCGCCCATGGCCGTCCATCCTTCAACACTGAACTACCTGTGAGTGAGAGGATGTTGTTCTCTCCGCAGATCATGAGGTTGAGATAGGTGTTCGTGTTCGGTAGGCAGATGGTCCCGCGGCCCGCCTTCAAAGTCCGCGCCAACGCCTCCCGACTCTCGCGGGGGGCATCGTGCTTCGCAAGGAGCTGGCGAGCTCTCACCATGAGAGCAGAAGCAGATTGGACGAGCCACCATTGTTCAGGGGCCACCTCGAAGAGCACGGGCGCATTGCCGCTCGCTCTGAGCAACTCCCGCTGCTTGCGCCGCTTGGGCGCAGCCAGGACCGAGCGTCCTGCACAGAGCAGAAGATCCACATTCGGCTTCGCCTCCGTAATCGTTCGCACCAACTCGGCATCGGTCAAATAACCACTCATCGTCTGTGTGGCAGACCACCCAAGCGTTCCGAATCGTAACACTCGGGCCGGCCGATTTGCTAGCCGGTGGAGTGGCACGCACACCGCGCCGGTGTTGAGATCCGTCCTCGCAGCAATACTGTCTCGAACTCCCATCTGGTCCTCCGGTGCAACAATGACCGTACGTCATACTATCGACAATGACCTATTCCCTTACTCCAGAGATCTGGGTCTGACTCCGTCGTCACAATTTGAATGTCACAGAGTCTGCGGATACGTTGTACGGCGAACCTGCTGTATTTCGTTGCCCCAGGCAATCATCGCCTGGGTTTGATCGTCTGCGACGTCTGGATGGGCCATCGGGTAGTAGCCGGGACCAGGTACCCTTTCGTCGCTGCGGACCACGATGGCAGGAAGGGCCGGAAGGTGGCGTGCGCGGCATTGAGTTACGATTTCGCCAAGTGCTTCGTCCAGGCGGTGATCGCGAGGTTGCAGATTCTGATTCGGCGCAGGTAATGAGCCGAGTCGAGTGACGAGGTCGTGGTAAGTGATCTCCGCCGTCGGATTTGGCACCATCGGCCGAAGTACGTCGTAGATGTCTGATGCGAGTTGTGAGAGCGGCATTTCTCCTGTTTCCTGCAATTTGGTGATCCGTTTCAGGGGCAGAACAACGACGATACAGCGCAGTGTTCTCAGCTTCTGCGGACGGCTTGCCTATTTCGATCCCGAACTGAGTATGCTGTCCCCAATCACTCTTCGCATGATGGTCAGGAATCTCGTGGCGCTGATCGGACGGTGCGCGATGAGCTTGCCGTCGTATATGATACTGAACACGCCGTAGGGCGTGGGAAGCTCCCTGGAGGCCTTGGCGCTGCCGACGCGAACCACTTTCGGGTCAAGTCCCAACGTCCGAGCCGCCGCCGCAATCCTTTCCGCCGATTTTGCCACATACGGGCACTGATCGGCCGCCAGGATCGTCAGGCCCTTCTTGTATCGTTTCAAGAGTCGCTCCCGTTCGACTATGAAACGCGGATCGGGGGCTC
>JAVEWL010000627.1:0-3698 GCA_034004565.1 FCB group bacterium
GCGGCACATCCAGGGACTATGATGGTTTGGCAAGAACAACGGAGGCGGCGATGACCTCTCGATGGACAATAGCGCTGGCGTGTGTCGCGGCGGTAAGCGCGGGCTGCGGTGCGGGAAGCTCGGACAACGTCGTGGTCGTGTACACGGCGCTGGACGAGATGTATTCGCAGCCCATCCTCGACGACTTCGAGGAGCAAACCGGCATCCACGTGCGGGCGGTCTACGACACCGAGGCCTCGAAAACCACCGGCCTGCGCACGCGCCTCGTCGCCGAGAAAGCCCGGCCCCGCGCGGACGTCTTCTGGAACAACGAAGCCGCCCAGACCATCCTGCTCAAGAACGAAGGCGTCCTCGAACCCTACCGCGCGCCCAATGCCGAGGCCATCCCCGCCGCCTACAAGGATCCCGAAGGCTATTGGACCGGTTTCGCGGCGCGGGGACGGGTCATCATCTACAACACGAACCTCGTGACTCAGCCGCCCACCTCCATCAACGACTACCTCAAGCCCGAGTGGAAGGGCAAAGCCGCCATCGCGCGTCCCCTCTTCGGCACCACGGCCACCCACGCCGCCGCCCTCTTTGCGCTGTGGGGCGACGAACCGGCGCAGGACTTCTTCCGCAAGCTCCTGCAGAACGACGTGGCGATCCTCGAAGGCAATGCCACCGTGCGCGACCGCGTCGCGGCGGGCGATTTCGCCTGGGGTCTCACGGACACCGATGACGCCAACGGCGCCATCGCCGACGGCCTGCCCGCGAAGTGGCTCTTCCCCGATCAGACGCCCGACGGCATCGGCACGCTCGTTATCCCGAACACCGTGGCGCTCATCAAGGGCGCGCCGCACCCCGACAACGCGCGAAGGCTTATCGACTTCCTCTTGAGCCCGGAAGTCGAAGCAAAACTCGCCGCCGCGCGTTCCATCCAGATCCCGCTGAACCCCGCCGTGAAAACGCCCGAGAGTGTGCCGAACGTGTCGGGCATCAAGAGCATGGACGTGCGCTTCGAGCAGATTGCCGGGAAGATGCCCGAGGCCCTCGAATTCATCCAGCGGGAGTTCGCGCGCTGATGCGAAGCGCGCCCACGTCGCTCAGGCTGTTCTCCGCCGCGACCGTCTGCATCTTCACCATCGTGGCGTTGCTGCCGGAATGCGTGGTGTTCGCACAATCCCTGTGGCGCGACGGAAGCCTCAGCCTCGCCGCCTACACCTCCGTCCTCGCCGAGCCGCGCCGATGGAGCCTCCTGCGAAACACGCTCGTGCTCGCGGGCGGAACGACGCTCCTCTCCGCGATGCTGGGCATCCCGGTGGCGTTCGCGCTCGAACGCCGGCGGGTGCTCCTGCGGGGCGGACTCACCCACCTGCTCGCCCTGCCGCTCCTCGTGCCGCCGTACATCAACGCCGTCGTGTGGGCCGATATCCTCGGCCGTAACGGGCTCCTGCGCTTCGGCCTCAATCCGCCCGTCGGCGGCGGACCCGCGCCCTTCTCCGTCTACACGCTCGGCGGCGCCGTGCTCGTGCTCGCGCTGTCGTCGTTCCCGATTGTGGCCTTCGCGACACTGCTAGCCCTGCGCCGCTACGACGCGCGCCTGGAGGACCCCGCGCGCCTCGTGTGCCGCGCGCCGGGCATCCTGCGGCACATCGCGTGGCCGCTCGTCGCGCCGGCCGCGCTCTCGGGTTGCGTGCTGGTGTTCGTGCTGTCGCTGGTCGAGTTCGCGGTGCCGTCTTTTCTCCAGGTCAACGTGTACACCGTCGAGATCTACGAACGCTTCAGCCTGACCTACGACCCCGCCGAAGCCGCCGCCATGACCCTTCCGCTGCTGGCCTGCGGGCTCCTCGCGCTGGGTCTCTGGTGGACCTACGTGCGCCCACGCGCGGGACGCCTCAGCGGCACGGGACGACGCGCCCCACTCCATACGGGTCGAATCGATTGGCTCGCGACCGCGCTCTGCGCCGGCCTGATTGCGTTCGCTTCCATCCTGCCGCTGGCCATACTCATACGGCGTTCACTTCCCCTCACGTCCTACCTGGAAGCGTGGCAGACCGCGCGCGAGGAGATCGGCACAAGCCTCCTCGTCGGTGCGGGCTCGGCAACGCTGTTGACTGCGCTCGCCTTTGCCATGGCGCTCGCCTCGCGCTTCGAACGCCCGGCCGCGCGCCTCTACACCCTGAGCCCGCTGCCCTTTCTCGTGTCGGGCCCCCTGCTCGGTGTGGGGCTGATCCTGGTGTGGAACCGTCCCGGCCCCGCGTCGTGGGTGTACGACAGCCTGCTCATCCTGATGCTGGCCTGCGCGGCCCGCTTCCTCTTCTTCGCGCACCAGGCCGTAGGGGCCGCGTTGCGCGACGTGCCGCGCCGTCGCGACGAGGCCGCCGCCGTCGCGGGCGTCCCGTGGTATCGCAGCGTACGCGGCGTGCTCCTGCCGCCCGTGGCGCCTGCGCTCGCCGCCCTATGGGGATTGACGTTCCTCTTCACCCTGCGCGAATTGGACGCCGCCGTCCTCGTCGCGCCGCCGGGGCGCAGCACGCTCGCCGTGCGCCTCTTCGGTCTCATGCACTACGGTCCCAGCCGCCTCGTGGCCGCGTTGAGCGTTATTACGATCCTGATCGTCGTCGCCGGCGCATTGGCCACGGCCTTCGCGTATCGTCGCCTGAGGAGATTCGCCCATGCCGGCGATTGAGCTGTCAAACATCGCGAAAGCCTTCGGTCCCTTGCGCGTGCTGCGCGACGTCTCGCTCAGCGTCGACGCCGGAGAAGCCCTGGCCGTCGTAGGCGCGTCGGGTTGCGGCAAGACCACGTTGCTGCGAATCGTGGCGGGCCTCGATGCGCCCGACGCGGGCCGCGTGTGCCTCAACGATTCGGTGGTCTCGGACGACGGCGTGTTCGTCCCGCCGGTCGAGCGTGGGGTGGGGATGGTGTTCCAGGATTTCGCGCTGTGGCCGCACATGAGCGTCGAACGCCATCTCGACTTCGTGCTCCGCGCGCAACGCATCGCCCGCAACGAGCGCCGTGGCCGCACCGATGCCCTGCTCGATCTGTGCCGCCTCGAAGACAAGCGCCGCGCCTATCCCGCCGAGCTCTCCGGCGGACAGCAGCAACGCGTCGGCATCGCCCGCGCACTTGCCACCGAACCGCGCATCCTCCTGCTCGACGAGCCCTTTTCAAATCTCGATGCCGATCTGCGCGACCGAATCGCGCAAGAACTGCTGCGCCGTAAACGCGGCGGCCTTGCCATGCTGCTCGCCGTTCACGCCCCCGAAGACGCGGCCGCCCTGGCCGACCGTACAATCGCGCTGACCACAGCCCCCTAAAATAAGGGTTCATCGGGCATTTCCGGGAACGGAGTCTAGCAAGGACGCACGACCGGGACTGTTCCACTTTTGATGAGCCCCAGAACCCGACGGAGCGCTTCCGACTGCCGCAGACCATCGCCGTCGAAGGCACCCTCGATCAAAAGTGGCAACTGTCCCCCTCGCGGCGCGGAGTCTCCTGCCATGACGCAGCGCCATGAGGGGGACAGGCACCTGTTTTGGGTTCGGGCGCCCCTCCAAGGTTCCGCCTCCCATTCAGGCCTGCCCGCCCCGTCCGGGTCACGCTCGCATCAAAACAGGGCCAGTCCCGTACCTCTTCCCCCGCGATCATATACCTGCATCCCGGAAATGCCCGATGAACCAAAAAAAGAGGGCCCTTGCGTGGAGGGGGACCAC
>JAVEWL010000628.1:0-3697 GCA_034004565.1 FCB group bacterium
GGATATCGAGCAGGTGGGGGCGTACGAAGATCAGGGACGATTGCGCGGGGGCGGCGTCGCCGACGGTGAGGTCGGACTGGAAGGCGTCGAGGTAGACGGGGGCGCCCTGGCTGCGCGCGTGGAAGAGGTTAACGTCGCCGAGGAATTTGTAGACGAAGGGGTTGGCGGGGTGATGGTAGACCTCCTCGGCGCTGCCCACCTGTTCGATGCGGCCTTCGTTCATGACGACGACGCGGTCGGAGACTTCGAGGGCCTCTTCCTGGTCGTGGGTGACGAATACGCTGGTGATGTGGATCTCGTCGTGGAGGCGGCGCAGCCAGCGGCGCAGGTCTTTTCGGACCTTCGCGTCGAGGGCGCCGAAAGGCTCGTCGAGCAGGAGGACCTTGGGCTCGACGGCAAGGGCTCGCGCGAGGGCGACGCGCTGGCGTTGGCCGCCGGAGAGCTGCGAAGGGTAGCGCTCGGACATGCGGTCGAGCTGGACGAGGCCGAGGAGTTGGCTGACCTTGTCCTTGATGGCCTGGCGCGTGGGGCGCGTGCGGCGCGGGCGGACCTTGAGTCCGAATGCGACGTTCTGCGCGACGGTCATGTGGCGGAACAGGGCATAGTGCTGAAACACGAAGCCGACGTTGCGCTCGCGCAGGCGCTTGGCGGCGGCGTCTTCGCCGTCGAATAGGACCTTGCCGCCGTCGGCGGATTCGAGTCCGGCGATGATGCGGAGCAGGGTGGTCTTGCCGGAGCCGGAGGGGCCGAGCAGCGCCACGAGCTCGCCGGAAGGAACGGCAAGAGTGACGTCGTCGAGGGCCGTGAACCCGCCGAAGCGTTTGGTGATGTGTTCGATGGCGATGTTCATGAGGTCATTCCTTCATCAGCGCGAACACACCCCAACCGAGGTATTCGCGTGTGTAAGCGGCGTAGCGCACGGGTTCCGAGGTCAGTTTGGATCGGACATCTTTCGCGAGCTCGTCTTCGGGATTCCCTTCAAGCCATCGGCGCATGGTGAGCCATTTGGTCGCCTCGTATCTGTCCCAGCCGTCCTGGTCTGCCAGAACCATCTCCACGACGTCGTAGCCAAGACGGCCAAAAGACGCGAGAAGTTCTGGAAGCGTGAGAAAGTCGGAGATTGAGTGGGCAAGACACCCCCTGGCCACATCGTCCGTCGGCGGTAGCTGGCGCCAGTAGGGCTCGCCGATGAGGATGATCCCTCCGGCGCGGAGGCTCCGCGCCAGAAGCTCGATCGTGCCGGCGACTCCCCCTCCGATCCACGTGGCACCGACACAGGCCGCCACGCCGGCCTTCTCGTCCGAGACGTAGCCCGCGGCGTCGCCATGGATGAACTCGACCCGATCGGCGACGCCGAGCTCTTCAGCGCGCAGTTTCGCTTGCTCGGTGAACAACCGGCTCATGTCGATGCCGGTGCCGATGACGCCGTGGTCGCGTGCCCAGGTGCACAGCATCTCCCCCGAACCGCTGCCCAGGTCGAGCACTCGGGTCTCCGATTCCAGACGCAGCGCGGCGCCGAGAGTGGCGAGCTTTTCGGGGGTGATCGGGTTGTGGATACGGTGAGCACTTTCGGTGATATTGAAGATCCGCGGAATGTCCATCTAGGGAAAGCTCCTTATGGGTGCGAATAAATTTGGTCACGCTCTAATGAGAAAATATGCGCTTTCCTGGCTTCCTCGGGATCGTACCTCCCCTGGTCCGCCGGCACTCGGGCGAACGACATAGTCATTCCGGAATCGTCCGCCGGTTGGCCTGCAATGGTGTTTCTTCGGTGGTCTTGATCGCTTTGGCGACGGTGTGCGCGAAACGCCATTCGACAAACGTCTTGGCCACGAGGGTGACGAGGGCGAGCAAGGCCAGGAGCGACGCGACGGCGAACGCGGCGACGAAGTTGTATTCGTTGTACAGGATCTCGACGTGCAGCGGCAGGGTGTTGGTCATGCCGCGGATGTGTCCGGAAACGACGCTGACGGCGCCGAACTCGCCCATGGCGCGGGCGTTGCAAAGGATGACGCCGTAGAGCAGGCCCCATTTAACGTTGGGAATGGTGATGCGCCAGAAGGTCTGCAAACCCGTGGCGCCGAGGACCAGCGCGGCCTCTTCTTCTTCGGTGCCCTGCTCCTGCATGAGGGGGATCAACTCGCGCGCGACGTAGGGGAAGGTCACGAAAACGGTGGCGAGCACGATGCCCGGCACGGCGAAGATGATCTGGATGTCGTGGTCCATGAGCCAGGGGCCAAGGACGCCGCTCAGTCCGAAGAGCAGCACGTAAATGAGGCCCGAGATGACAGGCGACACGGAAAACGGCAGATCGATAAGCGTGGTAAGGAGGCTCTTGCCGACGAAGTCGAACTTGGCGACGGCCCACGAGGCCGCGAGGCCGAAGACGAGGTTGAAGGGCACGGCGATGCCGGCGGCGATCAACGTCAGCTTGACCGCGGCGAGGGCGTCGGGTTCTTTGAGGGCCTCGAGGTAGGGACCGATACCTTTGTCGAAGGCCTGGACGAACACGAGCACGAGCGGCAGCACGAGAAACAGCGCCACGAATGCGAGCGCCGTAGTCGTGAACAGAATCCGGACCCACAGGGGATCGCGAAGGCCGTGGCGCGCGCTCATCGGGCGGATCTCCGGGCGCTGCTCCACCACTGGAGCAGGTTGATGGTGAGCAGCATGACAAAGGACATCATGAGCATCACGACTGCGAGGGCGGTGGCACCGGCGGTGTCGTATTGTTCGAGCTTGGTGATGATCAGCAGGGGCACGATCTCCGTTTTCATGGGCATGTTGCCGCTGATGAACACCACCGAGCCGTATTCGCCGAGCGCGCGCGCGAAGGCGAGCGCGAAACCGGTCAGGAGCGCGGGCAGCAGGGTCGGGAAAAGGACGCGCACGAAGGTTTGCAGGCGCGAGGCGCCGAGGCTTGCGGCCGCCTCTTCAAGTTCGGGGTCGAGGTCTTCGAGGACGGGCTGCACGGTCCGCACCACGAACGGCAGGCCGATGAAGACGAGGGCTATCATGATGCCGAGGGGCGTAAAGGCGACCTTGAGGCCGAGGGGTTCGAGGAGCTTGCCCATCCAGCCGTTGGGCGCGTAGAGCGTGGTGAGGGCGATGCCGGCGACCGCCGTGGGAAGCGCGAAGGGCAGGTCCACGAGCGCGTCGACAAGACGTTTGCCGGGAAAGCGGTAGCGCACGAGCACCCACGCGAGAATGAGCCCGAAGACGGCGTTCGTAGCGGCGCCGGCGAACGCCGTCCCCAGGCTGAGCTTGTAGGCCGCCAGCACCCGTGGCGCGGTGACGGTTTCCCAGAAGGCCTGCCACGTGAGCGACGAGGTCTTCACAAACAGCGCGGCCAGGGGGATCAACACGATGAGGCTCAGGTAGAGCATCGTGTAGCCGGCCGAAAGGCCGAAGCCCGGGAGCACGCTGCGACGTTTCAGGAGCATCGTGTAACTTTTCCTCAGTTTTTACCTTGCGATTTCGCCCCCTCACCCCGACCCTCCCCCCCGATGGGGGAGAGGGGGGAAGGCACGCGCGCTCTCCTGATGCGGTAGACGGAAGCAAACCCCGCGCTTGCACCCGGCTTTCCCCCTCTCCCCCATCGGGGGAGAGGGCCGGGGTGAGGGGGCGGCTCACCACTTAAGACTTTTCCTGCGAAGCACGGCTTCGCGTCCAACTGCGTTCCCAAGTGCAATTTGGG
>JAVEWL010000629.1:0-3697 GCA_034004565.1 FCB group bacterium
GCCGGCTTCGCAGCGGCCTTCTTCGCGGCGGGCTTCTTCGCGGCAACCGGCTTCTTCGCGGCGGCCGGCTTCTTCGCGGCAGCCGGCTTATTCGCGGCGGCCTTCTTTACCGGGGCTTTCTTTGCAGCAGCTTTCTTCTCGGCCATTGGTTCTTCCTCCTAAGATTGTGACAAACCAACCACTCTACATCGGTCACAGCACCCCGGGAAGGTCGTCAGCCGACTCATCCATGATAGAGCGTCAAACCTGACTCGAGCGCTGCCATGACGCCTACTGCTCGGCAATCACGTCTGGCGTGATTAAACCCCTCTTAAGCGTTTCGCGCACCCGGAACCGGCCCGGCTGCGGCCTGCGTTCTCGCTAAATGCGAAAGGTGCCTCTGCCCCACGGTCCTCCGGCAAGGGTGGACCGAAACGCGAAACTATATATTTGTTTATCAGACTTTTCCCTAAATATCAAGTTTTTGTATGATCTTTCTTCGGACGTCTACATGTAGTTGTGCCCGGTGAAAATTTGTTTAGTGGAGAAATGCGCTTTGTGCGCTTAAAGAAAGCCCTGATTACAGGTATTTCTAACCGATTATCGCGAAAAGTGCCTCCGCAAAAATCGCCCCCAAAACTGAGCATAGCCGTTCAACATCGAAAACCATGCCCAAGGAACAGCCGGAATTCCCCCCCCTCCCGCGCCGCCTTCCCAGCTCGATTGCGCCTCTCCCAAAGGGAAAAAGGCGGGGTCAGGGGAGCCCAGAGGTTCAAACTACCCACTGTCTGCCCCACCCCGCAAAAAAAACCGGTGCCGCCCGGACGCCGTTTCCAGCGTACGAGCGGCACCTAGAGAAGGAGAGAACTCTCCGGTAATTTACGGAGTCGCGCTTCCGGTCGAACCCTCCTGGGCGGGGGCGTCCGCAGTGCTGTCCTGATTATTCGCGCTGCCGTCCGCATTCGGGGTGGGGTTGCTCGTGTTCGGGCTCACACCGCTGGAGCCGGCCTCGCCGGGACGCGCCGCCTGGCGCTCGCCGGGCTGATCGATGCCGGGCTCGGTGTTCTGTTGACCCGCGCGCGCCGCCTGTTCGGTGGCGTCGCCGCGACTCTCCATGTCACGCAGATGCGCCTCGATTTGGCGTTGATACTGCTGCTGATTCGAGCGCAGCTTGCCGACAAGCGAGCGAATCTCGCGCACTTCCGCCGGATCGCTGCTCTGCTTCACAAGGCGCGCGCGCACGAGCACCTCATGGGCCGTCTGCAACTGTTCCAGGTACGCCTGGCGCAACGGGTCGTTCTGGCCCGCGCGGGCGCTGTCCGAAGCCGTGGACGTGCCGGCGGCGGTCGCATTTGACGCGTTCGCGCTGTTGTTGGTGGTGCTGCTCGTCGCGTTGCTTTGCGAGCCGGCGATTCCGGCCTCTTCACGCGCGCGGTCGCTCGCGGACCCAAAGCCCAATTCCGGCATGCTCGGCGGCAGGAGCCGCTGTTCCAGGAAATACGAAGCGACCACATCGGCTACGCCGTGGGCGTGCTGATCGCGAATATCGGACCAGCGCATGATATCGGCCGCATTCTGCTCGGGTTGACTCGAAAGTTGGCGCAACTGCTTGATCGAGTTGTCCAGCATTTGCAGATGCTGATCCAGCGCCTGGAACTGCATCCGGTCCGCTTCCTCACCGCCCTTCAACAGGTTGGTGATAGACGTCTCGATCGTTGTGCTTTGCTGGTTTTGTTCCGAACGAATCGACGAATCCGGCTGCGCGGCCGTGGTCGTCGCACGGTTCGGGTCCGGCGTATCCGAGCCGACACGGCTCTGATCCGCACTCGATGGCTGTCCAGGCGCCTGCGTGGAACCGGGGCTGGTGTCCCCAGCCGGCGTATTCTGAGCCGCCGCGGGCAGGGCCAGTGCCGCAACAAGGGCCAGCACCAGGATGCCAATTGACGTATGTTTCATACGAGGTTCTCCTTAGTTTTGTGGGTTTAGAGGTTCCGGCCGGCTTTCTGACCCATGCGCGCGCTAAATCGCTAATTAAGCGCTACAGCATGCTACGGCGAAGGCAGGCCGGGAAAGGGACTGACTTTGGGGATATGCGACTGATTTGCGCGGATTCCGCCTTGGCCAGCACCGAAGGCGGGGTGAATGGTTGCGCCAGAGAGGAAGAGGCACCGGCGCAGCGTGCCGAATCGAGGACTGCTTCCCCAACAGCATAACACACCCCGGCCCATCTGTAAAGGCGCGCTCACGCCGAAAGTATCGAAAACGCTAGACAAATCGCATCGTTTCACGCCGCGGCCTCCCTCGAACCCGGCGCGAAGCGCTCGCACACGCCCAGCGGCGCCGCCCCTCGCTAGACCAACCGATCGCCGCGCCCAAATCTGAACCACCTCAGCCAGTTTACTATTGCGCTTTTGAAGTATATGCGCTACTCTACGCGGGGGAGACGGCAATTCTGGCGGTATGGCTACTATCAAGACATTTTGACAAGGCATTTTCCACCGGATTGGATTCGTGCATGAGCAAGGTTCGTTCCTGGACCATCCACGACATCGCGCGACGTGCCGACGTTTCCGCAAAAACCGTTAGCCGGGTCATCAACGGCGAGAAGGGCGTCAGCCTGCTTACACGCCGCAAAGTCACCCAGGTCATCGACGAAGTCGGCTTTGAACCCCACACCGGAGCCCGCAGCATGCGCGGCTGCCGCCGCGATTGCGTCGGCGTGGTGCTGCCGGCCTCCCCCGAGGAAGTCCCACTCAGCCAAGGCTTTTTCATCTGGCTGTTCAATGAACTCTGCGCCACCTTCGGTAAACGGGGCGACTTTCTCTGCATCGATCCCCATCCCCCCACGCGCGAGAACGGCCGCGACTACGCCCGCGGGCTCTGGCAACAGCGCTACGCCGGCTGCATTCTGTGCGGCCCCCTCTCCTTGAACGACAACGTGCTGCCGCGAATCCACAACTCGGGCCATCCTTACCTCGCTCTTGGGCGTTTGGACGATTTTCCCGAATGCAGTTGCGCCACCGTCGATTACGAACTGGGCGCCCGTATGAGCGTCGAGTACTTGCTGAATCGTGGACATCGACGGATTGCCATGCTCAAGGCCTTCTCGGGATACCAGCCCGGTCTCGAGCGACTGCGCGGCTACCGGGCCGCCCTCGAGCAAGCGGGAATCCCCTTCGACCCCGCCCTCGTGCGCTCCGTAAGCGTAAGCCAGTCCGACATCCTGAACGCCGTGCATCGTTTGCTGATCGAGCCCGACGTCACCGCCCTCGTCGATTGCAGCGCCGCGGAAGATCCCGTCAGCATCCGCGAAGGCGCGCGGCGCGCGGGACGCGTTCCCGGCAAAGACTTCGAGGTGGTCTGCTGGACCTATACCGACAACGCCACCGTGCTCGCCGAGGCGTGTGGACATCTCTGGCTGCCCGTTCGCGAATCCGCCCGCGAAGGGCTCATCTGCTTCGAGCGCTGGTTCAGCGGCAAGACCAGCGAACCCATCCACATCCTGTACCGGCCGACCCTGTACGAACACGTCTCCGGCCTGCAGGTCCCCAAACCCAAGCCGCTGTTCTCCGTCGCAATCTAGAGCGTGGGCACACCGCCGGGACGCGACGCACCCAGACCGCCTTCAGGGGCGAACAAAATGGACCCCACCCTCCACAGCGTCCACAGAGTCCTCAATAGCATAATTCGTAATGGTGTCAATGAAATCACTCTCGTT
>JAVEWL010000630.1:0-3695 GCA_034004565.1 FCB group bacterium
TGACCGGGTCGTAGCCCGCGACAATCTTCGCTTGCGAATGCAGGATCGATTCGCGCAGGTACTGCTCGTCCGCCGTAACGGTGTTGCCGTCTTTCAGCTTCACCTGGCTGCCGAAAAGGCCTTCCACTTTAGGCGCGCGGAACGTGGACTGGCGTCCGTGGCACACCGCGCAGCCGTAGGAATTGAACAAGCGTTCGCCGGCCTGGACGGGAGTCTCGCTGCTGGCGTTGCCGGTGGTGAGCCATTCCTGGTAAGCCTGCGGCTCCATCACATGAACCGTGCCGCCCATCAGCGAATGCTCGGTGCCGCAATACTCCGCGCAGAAGAGGTGGTACTTGCCGGGCTTGGTCGCCTCGAACCACGCGGTGGACACGCGACCCGGCAGCACGTCGCGCTTGGCGCGGAACGCGGGCACGAAGAAGCTGTGGATGACGTCCTGCGAGGTCATGGTCAGTTCGACGGGACGTCCCGTGGGGACATGCAGATCGTTGATCTCGCGGCGGCCGTTGGGATGTTGAAACTTCCACATCCACTGCTTGGCCACGACGTTAATCTTCAGCGCATCGCCCTTGGGCATGGTGTACATGTTGACGTAGATGATGGTCGCCCACACGAAGATGCCCAGCCCCAGGATAAAGGGGATGATGCTCCACGACAGCTCGAGTTTGAGGCTCGTGTGTACGGGATTCGATCGGTCGGCCTTCGAGCCTCGACGATATTTCACCGCGAAATAGATGATCGCGACGCAGATGATCGCCGAAAACAGAACGCTCAAGGCCGTCAACGCGAAGAATACCGCGTCCACCTGCCCGGCGAAGGTCGAGGCCACTTCAGGTAATAGGGGAAAGTTCCACATGATCCCTTGTCAGCCCTCGGTTTTGGTGCCCAAAATTGGATTCAAATTCACTCAATGCGCTTGCGGGGACGGTTCCGGCTCGTTACCCCGCCTGCGACGTTCACGCCAGAGCATCACGCCGATCGAGAGCGCGAGGACGAGCACCGTGAGTGCCGCCGCAAGCCGAAGCATCTTGATGATGGCGAAGCTGTACTTGCCGGTCAGGGGGTCGTAGTGGTAACAAAGCAGAAGAAGATAATCGACCGGGGTGCCAATCTTATTCTGCGAGGCGTCGACAAGGCCCAGACGAACATCCTGCGGGCTGTAGGCGATTCCGTAGAAGTACTTCGAGGTCTTGCCCGTGGGAGTCAGCACCAGAATGCCGCTCGCGTGCACGAACTGCCCCGCGTGCTCGTCGTATTTGTAACGGAAGCCTACCGTCTCCGTAAGACGCTTGATCGAGGCCGCGTTGCCGGTCAGGAAATGCCAGCCGTCCGCGGCGCCGGGCACCGTGTACTTCTCGAGATACGTTTTCTTCTTCTGCATCGCGAGGTCGGCGGTCTCGGCCGGGTCGAAACTAATCGTGACAATCTCGAAGTCCTTGCCCGGAACGAGCGTGACCTGCTTCAGTGCGTCCACAAGGCCGTTCAGGACCTGCGTGCACATCATCGGGCACTGGTAATAGACCAGGTTCAGAATCACCGGCTTTTCCCCGCCAAAGTACTGCCCAAGCGTGACGGGCTTGCCGTATTCGTCGTTGAACGCGAGATCGAGCGGGACCTGCACGTCAAGTTTCTGGTCGTAGCCGATCTCGCTCTTCTGCGCATCGTCGGCCGTCAGTTGCTGCTTGGCCGGCACCGGGCTCGGCTGCTGCGCCGAAGCGGCGGGAACCAGCAATACTGCCGCCAGCGTAAACGCGGTGAAGGTCTTCATTGTGAAACTCCTTGAGGCGCCGGCGCGGGCTCGGCGGGAGCAACGGGCGCCGGGGCCGGTTCAACGGCTGCGGGAGGCGCGACCGGCGCAGGGGCCGGTTCGACCGCCGGGGCAGCAGGCGCGGGGACCGCTTCGGGCACCGTCGTGGGCGCTGGCTCCACCGATCCGGGATTGGCCGGAGAAGGGGCTACCTGCGACACGGGCGCCTGAAACTGTGCGGGCGGCGTGATCGGAAACACCGGCAAGCCGCGCTCCGCGACGATCTGCATGGCGCGCTCGACTGGCAGGCGCACAACCTGCGCTTCGCGGCTTACCCAGCCGTAGGTATTAAGCATCACGGCATCGCGTTCGCGCATCTGCCTCAGATCCACGGAGGGCAGCGCCTGCAAACGCGGCTCGGGCGGCATCTCGTTGGTAAGGGCCAGCGGCGAACCGGGCGGCTCGCTCTCAAGATTCTGTTTACCCAGAACGAAGTACAGCCCAAGCATGGTCGCGCCCGTGAGGATGACCACGACACTGAGGATCACGATGAACACGGCGATGGACTTCGCATTCAGGTCCGCCTGCTCGTAACCGCGGTCGATGTCTTCCTGGGAAGGCACGTAGTTGTCGTCGTGCGGATCATGCATGCTCGTACACCTCGCTCAGGCTCGGGTTGCCCTCGGCGACCAGCGCCGTGCTTTTCAATTGGCGAATAAAGAAGGCCAGCCACAGTCCGCCGACGCAGGCGAAACCCACAACGTCCTGCCAATACACCGGAAAGCCGTGACGCTCGAAGCCCGGCACAATCAGCCAGTACAAATCGAGGAAGCGCATCACGAGAAGGAGGATCGCGATCTTGAAGAGTGCGCTCGCGCTGCGCCGCACCTCGGCGGACAACAATAGAAGGAACGGCACGAAGAAGTGGAATATGCCCAGGATGAACGGAAACACGCGCCAGGCGCCTTCCACACGGTGGAGGTACCACGGGGTTTCTTCGGGCAAGTTCGCGGACCAGATGATGATGAGTTGCGACAGATTCACGTACGTCCAGATCATCACCAGCGCCAGAAGAAGATTGCCGTAGTCGCCGAAGAGCTTCCGGGACATGATGTTCGAATACGGCGCGCGCCGCGAAAACACAACCATGAGCAGCACGGTGAATGCGAAGGCCTCGAGCGTCATGCCGATGCCAATAATCGCGCCGTAAATGCCGGAGAACCATTCCGGCGTGATCGACATCAGCCAGTCGAACGCCGCAAAGGTGATGCTCACGACGAAGAAGACCATCCCCGCGCCGCTGAGCCGCTTCAGGTTCAGCGTAATGCCCGGGTCGCGGGTCACGTCGAGCTGCGCCGACCACTTCCGGAGAAAGTACGAAAGGGCGCTCCAGATCGCGAAGTAAACGAGCGTGCGCACGATGAAGAAGGGCACGTTCAAATACGCCGTCTTCAGTTCCACAAAATGCGCGACGCCCGCGTGCTCCGGCTGCGCCAGAAGGTCGTGGTTGGCCCAGATGTGCGTATAGGGCAGACCGATCAGCACGGGGATAAACAGGAGCATCATCAGGGGCAGCGTGCGCATCCCCGTTTCGAGGATTCGCAGGATGGACGCGCCCCACGCGCCGCCGAAGAGGTAGTGAATCATCGCGAGCGGGATGCAGCCGATCGTAATCGAGACCCAGAAGATGTAGCCGAAGAAGAACCCCTGAAACAGGTGCGATACCGGGCTGAAGAGCAGCCCCAGCACCAGAAGGAGCGCCGCCACGCCGCCCACGATAAGGCCCTTGCGCTGCAGCCCGTTCAGTTTCTCGTTGAATGCCGCGTCGTCTGTCATCTCGTACTTTCCAGCAGTGTTGTTCGCGCTCATTGAGCCGTCCCCGTGTTGTACTTGGCCTGCTCGTCGGCGGGAACGTCGGCGAGGGTGGCGTGCTGGCTGACCTGCAGCG
>JAVEWL010000631.1:0-3693 GCA_034004565.1 FCB group bacterium
AGATCGCCAACCAGGACTTGAGCAACGCGGGCGACCAGGCCATCTTTGATTACCTCAACGAGAAGCCGCGCCCCTGGTTGGAGGGCATTGCCTACGGACCCGGCAGCAACGCGATGTCCCCGTACTTCCGCGACGAGCTGCGCGAGGACCTGTTCGAATATCCCGGCGCGGGACCGGTGAACCGCTACCTCGCGGAAACGCTGAACCAGTTGCCGAAGGATCAAAAGATTACCCACTACTCCGACATCACACACTGGATCAGCGCCCAGTACGAGGTCGAAAACCCCGAACCGAACATCGTGAAGGTCTACGGCCGGCGCACATTCCACACCCGCCCGCGCGCCTTCTACGGCATCTTCCAAGCCATCATGCCGTTCTCCGAGGGCGACATCATCTACTCCGAAGGCTATCACGACGAGCTGCACCAGTGGATGTGGAACCGGCTCCTGTGGAACTCCGGCCAGAGCCTGCGGGCAGTCCTCGGCGACTACTTCCGCTACTTCATGGGGCCGGAGTACGTGAAGCCGATGACCGCGGCGGCGCTGCAACTCGAAAAGAACCTGGAAACGCCGCTGGCGACGAACAAGGGCATTGACCGCGTCCTCGAACTCGTCAAGGAAGGCGGCAAGACGATGCCGGACTTCGCGCAGCTTCGCGCGGGGGACCATCGTTGGCTCGAGTACCTCCAGAAGGCCGGCCTCGACAAGTATTTCCAGTTGAAGCTGCGCATTGAAGACGACAAGCGCCGGCGCGTGGCCGACGCGCTGGCGGGAACAGGCGATACCGACGCGAAACTGACCGCCGCCGCGACGGTATTGGCCGAACCCGCCGAGTCGCCCGAAATGGCGGCGCTCCGCGAAGACGCGCGCATTGCTGGAGAGGCGGCCAACGCGCTATACGGCGTGCGGAACGTCGGCTACTTCGCCACGGAAAAGTCGCTGACCGATCTCGCCTGGATCGCAACCCAAATCGAGCGTGCGCGCACGGCCCCCGAGGCGGAACGGCCCGCGCTGCTCGCGCACGTCGTGAGCTACGAAGACCCCGGCCCCGGCGGCTTCTACGACGACGCCGGCGACGAAAACCGGCAGCCGCACCTGGTCAAGGGCGAATCGTACAACGCTTCCGCCATGATGGACCCGAACAACCGGCCCTCGCAGAACACGCTTGCGTACAGCCTCGAAGACCCGCGCGGCGTGGTCTTCCGCTATACGGATCTCGAACCGGACGCGCAGTATCGGGTGCGCGCGACGCTTGTGCTGCCCCGTTTCCCGCGCGGGATGAGCGAAGTGCCGGAGGGTATGAAGCGCACGGAGAGCATCCTGGCCGACGGCACGTACCTCGCAAAGGACATCGAGATTCCGGAGTACACCGCGCGGCACTTCGAGTACGATATCCCGCAGACCGCGACACAGGACGGTACGCTGGAACTGACCTTTGAAAAGGGTACGGGTGCGATGGGAATCGTCGTGTCTGAGGTATGGCTGCTTAAGAACTGAGAGGGCGCGGCATGGGCTCGGGCGGTATAGTAGCGGTGGACATGGGCGGCACGCGCATGCGGTGCGCGGCCGTGGGCGCGGACGATGCCATGGGCCCAGTGCGCGCCGTGCCGACCCTGCGCGAACGGCCGGCGCAAGCCATCCTGAAGGATCTTGCCGCCCTGATTGCGGACGCGCGGCGTGAACTGCCCCAGTGCGACGGACTCGCGCTCGGTATCCCCACGGTGCTGGACGCGGAAGGCGGGTTGGTCGAATGCGATAACCTGCCGACCATGACCGGCGTGTCCATTAAGGCCGAACTGCACGAGCGCACAGGCATGACCGTGCGGGTGAACAACGACGCGAGTTGCTTCGCGATGGGCGAGTGGTGGAAGGGTGCGGGCGCCGGTTGCCGCAACCTCTGCGGCATCACGCTGGGCACCGGCATCGGCCTGGGGCTTGTGCTGGACGGCCGCCTCTACTCCGGAAGCCACGGCGCCGCGGGCGAGATATGGCGTACGCCGTTGCCCGACGGCAGAACCGTGGAAGAGTGCGGCTCCGGCTCGTTTCTGTCCCAGGCGTTTGCCTCACGGACCGCCCTTTGTCTTGCAGGCGAGGAAATTGCCCGTCGAGCCGCCCAGGGCGATCCGGATGCCCATGCGGCCTTCGATGAATACGGCCGCGCACTGGGAAGCGTGGTCGCGTTTGTGGTAAACCTGGTGGACCCGGATGTGACGGTCCTGGGCGGATCGATCGCGCGCTCGTTCGCGCTGTTCGAGCAGAGCCTCCGGACGGTACTAAACAATGTAAGGGCGCCGCGAGTCGAGGCCTCGGGATTGGGAGAATCCGCCGCCCTATGGGGCGCGGCGAAATTGTTTCGCGACGGCAAAGGATGACCGACGACATGACGACTGAGAAGACACCGTATCTGCGCGAAGTGGGGGAGATGCCGGCGGCACTGGCCGATTTAGTTGCCTTCTATCGCGAGAGCGGATGGGAACGTTTGGATTCGTGGCGTGCGCAGGCGGTGTCGTACGGACGCGTGCGCTTCTCCGGGATGGGAACCTCGTACTTCGCGCCGCTGCTGATCGCGGATCGGCTCTCGAAGGCCGGCATTGATTCAACGTGCTTCGACGCGGGCGAACTGTCGCATTATCCTCTCGCGGGCAAGGGCCTCCTGGTGCTGCTCAGCCAGTCGGGTGAAAGCGTCGAGACCAAACGCCTCGCCGAAGAACCGCCGTTCGAGGGGCCGCTGGGCGCCATCGTCAACAACGAAGACAGCACCATCGGACGCCGCTCCAATTGGCGCCTGCCCCTGTGCGCGGGCAACGAAACCGCCATCTCAACCAAGACGTATCTCAATACGCTCGCCGTGCTCTACCTGATGGGACGTGCCCTGGGCGGTCGAAAGGAATACGACGCGGGCATCGATGCGCTCGATAAGCTGGCGGCGGATCTGTCGGCCAATTATGGCAAGAACGACGCCTCGATCGCCGAGGCCGCCGAACGCCTCCGCGAAACGCCCGCCCTGCACTTCATCGCGCGCGGCCCCGCAACGGTCTCCGCGCAGCAGGCCGAACTCACCTTCATGGAAGGCTCGCGTATGACATGCAAGGCCTTCACCGGCGGCGCCTTCAAACATGGCCCCTACGAATTGGCAGACGAACACCACAAGTGCGTGCTCTACATCCCCGGCGGCAAGACCGAAACGCTCATGGTCGCCACCGCCGGCGACCTCGCCCGCAAAGGCAGCACCGGCATCGTCATCACCGACCGGAAACTGCCCCTCAAAGGCACTTCCTACACCATCCTGCGCGTACCCGAACACGGAGAGGAATTGTTCCCCCTCGCGGCTTCCGTGACGCAGGCCCAACTCCTCGCCGCCGTCGCCCAGGCCAAGGGACTAATCGCCGGCAACTTCCGCAACTCCCAAAAAATCACCGACAGCGAGTAAGGAGCCCGAACAAACGACGCAGCCAACCTCCACCACAAAGACACAAAGCCACAAAGGGCCACAGAGAATAGTTCTTTGTGGCTCTTCGTGGCTTTGTGTCTTTGTGGTGACTCTTCTCTGTCTACTTCTCGATTGTCCTCAATTCATCGGCATAAAGCCCAATGCTCGCGAAGGGAATCTTCTCAAACCCTGGTATATCCCGATACACCACCGAATCGTCGCGCAAATCAAAATTCAATCCCGCGGCATCCACAAAACCCGGGT
>JAVEWL010000632.1:0-3687 GCA_034004565.1 FCB group bacterium
AAAGTCCGGTGACGAGGGAACCTGTGGATTGTAAGGAAGGTCGAAGACTGGGCAGAGGAACACCTGCAACCTTTGGGGGAACTTTTCTAAAACCGAGGGTATTGTAGGAAGTAATGCACCACAAAGTTGAGTGATTTCACAGTTAGAGGCGTGTGCTCACCCACAAGCAGGAGGGTTGAGTCCACAGGAAGTGCCTCTTGGCATGCCGGATACAGCCTGTGCTACCTTGGAGGAGGTAAACAGTTGACAGTGGTCTGGCGAAACGTATACAATTGGACGCTGGGAGCGGCCATTCAGCAAAGGTAAAACCGACCCGGGTCGTGCGATTTGTATCGGGCGTTCCCCGGGCGCGGCGAGTGAGGTTCACTCCAATGCGGAATCTGGCGCATACTATGGTCCTGGTCCTGCTGGCAATAGGACTGACAGGAGCGGCGGCGGTGGCGTATTCTATCCCCGCCGAACAGCGCGACCCCCAGAAGATTTTCTGGGGAGAACCTTCGAGTTTCGAGAAGCCGGGAGAAGTCGACTATCAGGAAGTCATCAAGTCGACGCCGGAATATCGACAAATCACAGACAAGAAAATCGGGAAGGGCACCGGGAAGTACTGGATCTTGCTGAGCAAGGCCAGCGACCGTGCTGTCCAAGCCATCTCGGGCTTCGGCGAGGATGCGGAATTTGACTTGATCGCGGCACGCGGCTATCTTGAGAGCCTGACGCCTGCTATTCCTGCCGAGAACATTACCAAGCTCATCATCAAGAGCATGGATTCCGAGGAAAAAAAAGGCAAAGACAAGTCCGAATAGGGCTGGGGGGCACCACGCTTGTCGGGAAGTTCTGCCGCGCATAAGGGAGTAGTACTGTGTCGAGTGCTAACTCCACTGATCGTCGGTGTGCTCGTTCTTTCGTGGAGCGGGTGCATAACCCCGCGATCGACTTCACCGGCAGCCAACCTTCCGGTGGTCAGTAAGCGCCTGAGCGATGCCGGGGCCGGCGCCAAAGAGGTTGAAACCGCGCGGCGGATGATCGAGGCGGAAGATTACGGCACGGCCATCCCCCGCCTTCTGCACCTCGCGACCAAGTACCCCGGTTCCGTGGCGGCGCAAGATGCCCATTTCTGGCTTGGCGTGGCCTACTACCGGATTCAGGGGTATCGCGACGCCATCAATATGTTCAACGAATACCTTCAATTTGCGCCGAACGGCCAGTACGCCGCCGAGAGCGCGGAATACGCGGCCAAGCTCACGGACGAATACGGCAAGCGCTTCAAGAGCCCGCAGGATCTGGACCGGGACATCAACGACATTGCCGCGCAGGTCCAGGCCAACCCGCTGGACACAAAGCTCCAGATGCATCTCGCCGATTTGCTCTGGCAGCGGGGCAATTACGACCGGGCGGGCCAGGTCTACGCTCATCTGGTCGCGACCGCTCCGGAGCTGGCCAACGATCCGCTTCTCCACACGCGCGTGGAATTCCTGACCGACGGCACCTATGTCCTCTTGACGCCGACCGAGATTGAGCGCCGGCAGATCGAGCAGGAACCGCTGGTCGTTCAGGGGTCTTCATCTTTCAAGAGTGGCGAGGATCTCTTCACACGGGCGCCGCGCTACTACGTGGTCACCGGTCAGGTGCGCAACCGCGGCGACAGCGTACTGTACGGCGTCGAGGTCCACGTCACCCTCTTTGGCTTTGGGAATGTCGTGTTCGACACCAATACCTCCAATATTGGGCGCATGAATCCGGGGGAGGTCCGCGCATTCAGTATTCAGTTCAGCAATTTTCCCAACATTGAAGATATCAACCGGTACGAAATTGTGCCCGCGTTTCAACGATGAGAGCTTCTATGACAAAACGAATCGGACTCGCGATCCTCGCGGCGCTGCTGGCCGGGCTCCCCATTTGGGCCCAGGCCCCCGAACCGCCGCAACAGGTCAGCGTGTCGGCCAAGATCGTCGAATTCCAGACGACCAAGAACGTGGACACAGGCCTCAGCGCCTATCTCAAGCAGATGAGCCGAATCGGCAACTACGGCCGGATCGAGACCCCCAGCGGCGCCATCACCACCGCGGATCTGACGTTCCCCAATGACTCCGCCAGCGGCCTGTCGGTCTTCCTGGACCAGATTCACATCGGCGAGTATGACCTTGAGATAGTGCTGCAAGCCCTGGCGGCCGAGAATCGCGCGTATATTCTCTCGCGTCCCAAGGTGATGGCCATGTTCACCGTGCCGACCACCATCAAGACGGTGGTCACGGTGCCCTATGAAGAGACCGTGGTGGTCGGTAACACGCCCGTACAGACGACCAAGGAAAAGGAAACGGGCGTGGTTTTGACGGTGAATCCGCTCAAGATCGTCGACGACGACGGCAACTGGAACACCCCCAACGATACCTACATTCAACTGAACGTGGTCACGGATGTAAAGGAATTGGGCCAGCGGCTCGTGGTTAAGTTGGACGACCGCCTCGCGGGCGGGAGCGACTTTTCGCTGGCCAACAACGGGATCACGGCACCCGAGTTCGTCTCGCGCAGCATGAACACGACCGTCTGGGTACGGCACGGACAGGTGCTGGTGCTGGGCGGGCTCTTCCGGAACACGAAGAACAAGTCGCTAGAAACGCTGCCCTGGCTGGCGCAGGCGGAAGACACGGCCGTTGCCCTGGCGGAGCGCGTTGTGCCCGGCAGTTTCCTGGGTTCCCCCATCTCGGCCAGCCTCGGCAATCGAAGCACCGAAGACGGGCGGCGCGAACTGGTCTTTTTCATCAAGGTCGAGGCATGGCGTCCCTCTTACACGCTCTCCGAGCACGGCTTCAACGATGCCGAAGAGAAGCCCAAAGAGAAGATGCGCCCAACCGACGTTATCAGCGACGTGATCGAGGGCATTACCCAGGTTCCCAAGGGAATCGCGGAAGGAATCACCGGTCAAGACACCACGCCCGAAGGCGTGGCGGGTGAACTGGGAGGGATGGAGTGATGAGGGCGCGTACTGCTATCTTTGTGGCGCTGACCCTGCTCTGCGCTTCCATTTCGCTTGCCCAGGAACCGGCACCTGCCCCGGCGCCCGCACCCGCACCCGAAGCGGCCCCGGCACCTGCCCCGGCCCCGGCACCCGCACCCGAAGCGGCACCGGCGCCCGCACCCGAAGCGGCTCCGGCGCCCGCACCCGAAGCGGCTCCGGCGCCCGCACCCGAAGCGGCCCCGGCTCCGGCCCCCGCCGAGGCAGCGCCGGCTGCGCCTCCCGCGCCTCCTCCCCCGCCGCCGCTCGAGGATCTGCGCCAAGTCCAGATCCAGATCTGGATCAGCGAGACGACCGAGCAAGGGCTGCGCGAGATTGGCGTCAATCTAGACTACAAGCGGTTTGAACGCGGCGAAGGCTCGAGCAGTACGGTCGAACGCATCCGTACTCAGCTCTTTGATCCGCTATCGAACACTCACGGCGTGGTCTTGCCCGCGCCGGATACGAATCCTTTTCCGGACAACCTGCGTCCCGATCTTTCCGGCACCATTGCCGACGGCATTCAGACAATTTCCGGGGCCGGGTTGACCTGGCAACTCATCGACAGCGACAGTGGCACCATCGACGGCGTGCTGCGGGCCTCCGAGACCAAGGCCGACGTGGATCTTATGTCCAAGCCGGAACTCCTGGTCGTCAATACCATGCCCGCCGAAATCCACGCGGGCGGCGAGGTG
>JAVEWL010000036.1:0-17523 GCA_034004565.1 FCB group bacterium
TAGAGCACGAAGAACGAGAGCACGATGATGAAGCCCACCGCGAAACTGTAGGAACGTCCGCCCCGCGGCGCGCGAACCGCAGAGCAGGCCGCGACGAGCGCAACCGAAAGGCACGCCAGAGGAAACGAGAAGCGCTTGCCTATCTCGAGGCGGGTCTCGCGCAATTCCTTCTTGTCGGATCCGGAAAGGGCCGGTTGCGCTACGAGGCGATTGTTGTTGGCGATCAGTTGCTTCAGGTTTCGCAGCATGAGCTTGCCCGGCGCCCTCAAGGTAGCGATCTTCGGAAGCTCCAGGGTATTCGTCGGGAACGAAAAGAGAATCAAATCGCCTTCCGGTGTGGATTGCGTCATGTACCCGTTCGTAAGAACAATCTTCTTGCCGTCGGCGTCCTCGACGACTTGCGCGGACTCGGCGCTCAACGCCATCGGCTGGCCATCCTGCTTCATGAGAATATCGATGTTCTTCAGGGTGCGCGTGTCGGGATCTTTCGATCCGATGTAGACGCGCCAATCCCCGAACTCGTGCATGACGCCCGCGGGCAGCACGTCGAGCGTGGCGCGCAGCGGCATTTCCTCGAACAAGAGACGATTGGCGCGGGACAGCGCCCAGGGCTGCGCGCGGTCCTGAATAAAAAAGAGGCCCACGCTCAACAAGAGGCCGCCCATCAGCACGGGGGCAAGCACGCGCTTGAGCGGGATGCCCGCGGCCTTCATGGCGATAATCTCGTTCTGCTGCGCGAAGCGGCCGAAGGCCAGCAGGATCCCCATCATGTACGCGACCGGCACCAGCAACGAAAGCAGCGTCGGCAGAAAATAGAGCGCCAATAGGACCAAATCCGTCGCCGTGATGTAGGCAAAGGGAATGAATTGCGCCCGTTCGCGCAGTTCTCCCGCGACGCCGATGAAACTCACCACCGCCAGCGCCAGGCCCATCGGCCACGCTATTTCCCACAGGATATACCGGTTCAGAATCCGCAATACAGCCGCCCCTCTATGACGATCGGCAGATTATAAGCATTTGCGCCTGGAAGTGGTAGAAAGGACCGCTCGACGTTAGATCGCCCAGGAGAATGAGCAACCGGAGAAACCGTGTGGGGCAGCCGCCCTCGGCTGCCCAGGCAACTCAGAAGCCCAAGACGGGCAGCCGAGGGCGGCTGCCCCACACGGTTTCTCCGATTATGTCAGGGGCTATTAAGCGCCCCCGGCGGCTTATGATCTCGAGGAAAGCAAAGCGCGGTCAGAGGCGCAGGATGGGAGCCCCAATCCCTTGCGCGACACGGGCAACATCCTCGCGGCACGAGAAGAGGAGAATCTGCGAACGCTTCGACACCTCCACAAGCAACCCCATGGCGCGTTCGAGACGCCCGTCGTCGTAGTTGGCGAAGGGGTCGTCCAGAAGCATCGGAATGGTCTCGCCGGCCTCGTTGAGGCTCTGCACCATCGCGAGGCGCAACGCGAGATAGATCTGGTCCACCGTCCCCTTGCTCAAGCGGCGTTCGGGGTCGGAACTGAGGCCTTCGGTCTGCGGGATCCGCACGCTCAGGCGCAAGTCGCGGCTGATGAGCAGTTCCCCGTACGCGCCGTCGGTGATGCGGCTCAAGTATCCGCTCGCGAGTTGCGCAAGGCGCGGCGCAATGCGTGAATGCTTGTCCCGGGCAACATCCTCGATGACCGTGGCGGCGCACGCGGCGGCTTCGCACTCGAACTCGAGTTCCTCGAGGCGGCGCGCAACCTCCGCCCGCTCCTCCTCGATCTCGTTCAGCGACCGCATCCCCGCGCTGCGTTCCGTAAGAGCGATGTGCAACGCGTGCGCTTCTTTCTGACAATTGTCAATAAGTTCGGCGATGTCCGCAATTTCCTGCTTTATCTCGTCCGGACCGCGCGCGGGCGTCTCCGGCACAGGCACATCGTCCACGGCAATGCGCAGCGCCTCCAAATCCTCGCCGCGCAGGAAATTATCGAGCTGCTGCTTGAGGTCACCACGCTTGCGCCACGTGTCGCGATAGTCCTTCGCCTGCTCGGCGCGCTCGTGCCACTCGTCGATGGTCTGCACGCTCGCGCGGCGCAGGAAGCGCGAAAACGAATCCTCGTGCTTCGCAAGATCCTTGCGCTCAGCCTCGAGTCGCCGCTCCAGGGCCGAGAATTTCTCCTGCAATACCTCGATGCGGCCGCGCTTCTGCCGCAGTTGCGCCCAGCGCAGCCGATAAGCGCGCAGCGCGTTGAGCGCGCTGTCGTGGCGCGCCTCGTCGGCAAAGCCGTTGTCGCGCATCAACTGCCGCACCTCGAGCGAAAGCGCCAGTTCGTCTTTCATCTGCTCATCGAGCTGTTCCCGCAGGCGCTTCTGTTCCGCGCGCTGCTGGATCACCTGCTCGCGGCTCTCGGCCAGGCGCCGCTTGGCATCGCGGTACTCCTGATAACGCGCGATGGCACGCGAAGCGGCCTCGTTGATCTGCAATTCATCCGCAATCTCTTCGCCAACCTGCTGGAAGGCCTGACAAACGCGCTCGTACAGCATCTTCACACGCTCGTCTTCGATCCGGACCTTCTGCTCCTGCGCCTCCAGCGAATGTTCCAGCGACGCCAGCTCGCCGCGATCCTCGCGATACTTGTCGTACAACGCCTCCAGCTCGCGCAGCGTTCCGCAACCGGCATCCTCGATAAGCGACTCGATGGGCGAGCACTGCTCTTCCCGCATCCGCTCCAGCGACTCGATCTCGGATTCCAGGTCCGTCAGATCGGCGCGGGCCCGCTTGGCGGCCAAACGGCGATAGGTGAAATCGCTGAGGTAATAAAGAAAGCCGACGCCGCAAAGCCCGGCCGGAATATAGAAGCTCCAGTTGCGCGTGTACACCGCCACGCCCACGAACGCGCCCGCGCTCGCCAGGCTCACCAGCGACATCAGCCCCAGGCCCGGCGCCGCCGCCTCGTGTTCCAGCAGAAGGATACGAACCGCCTCGATGTCGCTCTGCAACTGCGAGGACTGCTCCGTATAGATACGCTGCTGCACCAGGAACTCGCGCGACTGATCGGTGAAGTCCTGCCGGTCCCCGAAAATCTGTTCCGGCGCCAGCACTTCGGCCCGGCGCTTCTCGACCGTCGACGAGAGCTTGCGCAGGGCCTGCCGCTCGGCATCGCGCGAATGCTGCGCCAGGCGGAACGAATTGGCAAGCTGGTTCAACCATTGGACCGGGTCGGCGGACAACCGGCTGAAATCGGGCAGGCGCTCCAGGTCCGCTTGCGCCTCCCGCACGCGTCGTTCGGCCTGCGCCACCGCCGCGTCCACCTCATCGAGGCGCTCGCGCAACCGGTCAATGGCCGACTCCAATTCCGCGAGCCGCTGCTCATGCACTTCGGGGATCTCGCCGTAGGCATGCGCATCCGCCGCGCCGAGCCGCCTGCGCTCCTCCTCCAGTTGGCGCTCCAGTTCCTTGCGCTCGGCCTCGCTGCGCTGCAACTGGGCCTGCGCCGTGGCAACGAGGTTCGCCGCGCGCTGCACGTCGTGCTGCTGCTCGAGCGGGAACTCGCGCACCGACCCCAGCGCAAAGCAACGCTTCGTCGCTTCGTCAATCTCCGCAACCAGCCGCTCCGCCTCCTGAAGACGTTCCGCGCGCGCCACACGGTCGATCAGGCGCAACTCCGAATCGAGGGCCACCCGCCGATCCCGATAGAACTCCACGCGATCCAGCGCGTCGCGACGCTTCTGCTCCATGGACGAAAGATCGTGGCGCAGGGCCAGCGCACGCTCGCGCTCCTCGTCGAGCTCCGCCAGGCGCGCCCGGGCCCCCGGCAGCGGCTTCGTCTTCGCGTTGTTCCGGCCAATCGCCAACAGGCGCAAATCGATCGCCTTGATCGCCGATTCCGATGAATTCTCTTCCGCGCCCGAATCCGCCAGCGCCAGGATCTTCTCGCGAATCTGTATAAGCGCGTCGTTGTCGCCCAGGTGCTCGAGGCTCATGTGGCCGATGCTGGCCGTGCTCAGAAAAACCGCCTTCGACAAGCCCAGGTGTGCCTGCGCGAAATCGAGCTCGCGGTTGCGCAGCATCTCGAACTGGCCCGTGATGTCCTGCCCGTGCGTAAGGTCAAAGACCTGCACCGACTCCTGCTTCTTGTCGAACTCGCGCCGAATCTCGATCTCGCGCCCGTCGTCGAGCACGTACACCATCTGGCCCCCATAGCACGTCGGGGCGCTCCACGGGCGACGCAGCTCATGGGCCTCATCGTAGATGCGCTGCGTGCCGCTGCGCTTCTGGCCGTAAAGCATGTCGCCGACAAAGTTGCGCAGCGTGGTCTTGCCCTGCTCGTTGGGCCCCAGGACCAGTTGCAGACCCGGCGACAGTTGCAGCGTGCGCTTGAAAAAACGGCCGTATCCGTTCAGCCAGAGCTTGGAGATCCTCATCGCGCCCCCCCTCGCAGGCCGCGAATCGACAGTTCCTCGCCCCGATACGCCGCCAGGCCCACCTCCCGCGCCCGCTCGCGAATGCGCCGCTCGCGCTCGTCGGCGGCACTGGCTATCAATTCGTTGAGCGTGCGGATGAACGCGCCCAGACTGGTGTTGTCGCGCGCCAACTCGTCGAAGTCCTCCTGAAGGCGCGTGGCGTCGTTCAACTCCAGATGTTCGAACAAGGGCGACACCGCGTCGCGTACGCCGGCCAGGCCGCATTGCAGCGCCGGCGTGCAGGTGCCGGTAAGCGTAATGCGCGCAATCTGGTTCACCTGCGACTCCTGCGCGAGCGCGCGGATCGCCTCGACGATCTCCTGGCTCGTGCTGAAGTCGGTGCAATCCAATTCGTACGTGGCGTAAACCGTGCCCGACGACGGCACGGCATTCACCAGCACCCGCCCCTTCTCGAGTTCCACCTCGAGATAACAATGCACGCCCTGCTCGCCGAACCCGTGCCCCTCCGGCGCCCCGGAGTAGTACATGCGCGTGCCGAAGTTCCCCTCGATGGGCGTTACCGCGTGAAAATGACCCAGCGCCAAATACGCCAATCCTTCGGTGGCCGCGTCCGCCGCGTGGAACGGCGCATAGGCGGCCTTGCTGGCCGGCTGGCGGCTGCGCTCGGAACCGTGGGCCACCGCAATATGCAGCCGGCCGTCCGACGGTACCTGCAACCGCCCGAAAGGATTCGAGGAAATATCCGGTCCGTCAAAGGCGAACCCGTGCACCGTCAGCGGCTTGTCCTCGAGCGCCTGCGACTTCCACTCCGGCGTTCGGAAGATCACGACATTGTCCGGCCACGCCTCGGTCAAATACGGCGAGCCCGGAACATAGGGATCGTGGTTACCCGGCGCGATGAATACCGGGATAGGCTGGATGGCCGCGAACTCGCGCCGAAGAAACGCGACGGTGTCGCGGGTAACGCGATCGTGCTCGAACAAGTCGCCGGCAATCAACACGGCATCCGCCGGCCACGAAGCAGCCCGTTCGAGGAGTGTGTGGAAACTGTCGCGCAACCCCTGTCTGCGCCGATTCCCAAACCCCGCCGGCATGCCCGCCGCCGCAAAGCACGTATCCAGATGAATGTCAGCAGTATGAATAATTCGCATGGAAGTTTACTTGTTATCCCGACCGCCGAGTGTGGCAGATTCGCGCGGGAAAATCCAGACCCCTGAACCGGACAGCGCCTATCCCGTGGACGCAGCGGTATTGCCAAACGCGCTCCGGCCCTCGAATTGAGGCGGCCTCCCCGCCAAAGCGTCACGGTAGCCGCGCCGGAAATCGAAGCGGAGCATTCGATCGAACATCGCCCCGAACGGTCTCGATCCTTCCGCAAGCGAATCGCAAAGATGGCGATACACCGGCTGCATCAGGCCGTCCATGGACTCCTGCAGCCTCGTCCGGACCAATGGAAACCGCTTGCGGACTTCTTCCGGGACCTCCCCCGCGAACAACGAATGAAGCGAGTACCCCGCCCGGTAGTGCCGCTGCCGCTCTTCCAGAGGCCGCGTGGAACGCCAACTGTACGCAGCCGCGTCTTCGGCGTATACGCTCTTGATGCCGCCGTCCCACAGGCGCCAGCCCAGCACCAGATCCTCCAGCCCATCGAAATCCAACGATTCATCGAAGCCCCCCGACTCCGTGAACACCGAGCGCGGCACGCTCAGATTGTGAAATCCGAAATCCATCAGGCGAGCCTCGTACGACGCCCCCGGGAACTCCGGGCAGATGCGAAAGCGCTTGGTCAACAGCCGCGAATCCACCTGCGGATGCATCTGCACCCGGCCCCGAACCTGGCTGCTTCCATGAAGCTCCTGCGCCCGGACGTGGGCTTCCACCAGTTGCGGCCCGGCCAGCAAATCCTCGTCCAGGAAAAGCAGCCAGCGCCCTTCCGCCTCGCTTGCGGCAACATTGCGCGCCTTCGCCGCCGTCGATTCCGGCAGCGACAGACAGCGGGTCCGCACCGGGGCGCCCGCCGAATAGCGCTCCAGAAGGTCCGCAGGCTGCGAGGCGTCGCCGTAGTCAATCACGATAACCTCAAACCGCGCCGACGGGAAAGACTGTACCTCGAGGTGGGCCAGCGGCAAGGGAAGCAGATTGGCCCCGCATCGCGTGGGGACAATGACTGTACATTCCCGTTTTTCCATAGTGGTCTGCCTTGCCAGCGGCGGTTTCGCGCGGTCCGAGAGTATCTGGATTACCTGTGGATGCCCGGCGCTACGCCGGCTTGCGATTGAATCCGCCTGCTTTTGGGCGGATTCAATCGCAAACCGGTCACATCAACAGCCGCGGATTCAATCGCAAATCGGTCTAATACTACTTGTCTTTGGCGGTCGTCTGCAACCGCTTACAACGCCTCACCCGCAACAGAACGCGGAATCTGCTATAGTTTGAACGATATTCAAGTTCGGTTTGCCCCTTACCCACTAAATCCTCCGGCTTCCGCCTCGGCGAAGCCCGTTTAACCCTGGGAGACTTCCCCATGCCAAAGAACAAGCATTCAATGCCGGATTCCCCGGAATTCGAGAACGACCCCATGACCGAGGACGATGCCCTGAGCGGGAATATGAACGCCCGCGCCGAAGACGAGAATAGGACGCCCCCGCGGGAACAGCGCGACCGGTCCGGCTCGGTACTGGCCCCCTACGAAACCGCCGATTACGTCGAAAAGACCGATACCGCATCCCCATCCACCGTCACCAGCCGGGAAATGTACGTCGAGCGCATGAAAGCCAACCTCGAGGAGCGCGGTATCGCCATCAACGCTCTCGCCGAACGCGCCGAGGGGCTGGAACCGTCCGCGCGCGGACCCTACCTCGATCAGATTGCCAACCTGCGAGCGCTCCAGGACAGGGCCACGCAAATGCTCCATTCACTCTCCGAAACCGGCGAATCCGCCTGGCGCTCGATGTCCGAAGGCGTGGATGTCGCCTACGAAGGCTTGCATTCCGCCTTGGACAGCGTCATGTCGCGCTTCCGCCCGGAACGCTGAACCATTCAAACCGCGTGGGGCAGCCCGGCATCTGCAAGGCTGCCCCACGCGGCAATAGCATCTCTCCCGGTCGTCCGCTATCTATACCACCGGCCACCCCTGCCGGATCATGTGGACGGCAATGGCCGCCAGCAACAGCGCGATGATCTTCGCCACGGCGTTCAGCCCCCGCAAACCCACATAATAAGTCAGCCGATCGCTGTAACGAAACGCCAGCAGCACCAGAAGCAGGTTCGTGGCCAGGGCCAGCAGCGTAAGGACCGTACCCACCGATTTCACGCTCACAAGCAGAATCGTAAGCGTCGCCGGCCCAGCGATAAGCGGCGTCCCCAACGGCACCACCCCCACGTCAACATGCCGGACCGGCGTCGCGTCCACGCTGGTCAACAGATCGCGATACGCCAAACCCAGCAATATCAGCCCGCCGGCCACCTGAAAGTCCGCCAGCGTTATCCCAAGGGCACGCAGCGTAAGCTCGCCCAGGAACAGGAAACCCACCGCGACCAGTGCCGCGGTGACGGTCGCCTGATTGGCGACTCGACGGCGCTCGGCCGGCTCAAGTCCTTGCGTGAGGCCAAGAAAGAGCGGCGCGGCGCCCGGAGGGTCCAAAGCTACAAAAAGCGGAATCCAGGCTTTCAAAAATTCGGAGGTCCAAGTATGTAGGTCCATTGTATTCCGGCCTTGCTTGCGGATAACCCCTAGCCAATCTTACCAGACGCCACGCGGTCCGGGGGCGTTCCGCATTGAGGGATTTTCGCAGCAGATGTGACCAATTGACACGTACTTACGCGCATGGTATTCTGGTTTGTCAACAAAGGACGGGGAGGCACCCCCGCGAGGATACCATGTACGAAGCATTCTATGGTCTGCGGGAAAAGCCCTTCAATCTGACGCCGGATCCGCGATTCCTGTTTTTGAGCGAAAAGCACAAAGAGGCCTTCGCCCATCTGCTTTACGGCATCAAGAATCGCGGCGGGTTCGTCATGGTGACGGGCGAGATCGGCACGGGTAAAACCACCATCTGCCGAACATTGCTGAATAACCTCGAAGACGACACCGAAGTGGCGTTCGTCTTCAACCCCTGCCTGTCGCCCGAAGAACTGCTGCGCACCATCAATCAGGATTTCGGCATCTCTTCGCGCGCGACCACCATCAAAGGCCTCATCGACGAACTGAACGCCTACCTGCTCGACCGGCGCGCCCGCAACAAGAATTGCGTGCTCGTCATCGACGAGGCGCAGAATCTGGCCCCGGCGGTACTGGAACAGATCCGGCTCCTGTCGAACCTCGAGACCGAGACCGAGAAGCTCCTCCAGATCGTCCTGATAGGCCAGCCGGAACTGGCGGAACACCTTCAGCTTACAGAGCTTCGCCAGCTCAACCAGCGCATCACGGCGCGTTACCACCTGCGCGAACTGGGCTCGGACGAGACCCTGCAGTACATCGCGTACCGCCTGCGTGTGGCCGGAGGCCGAAAAAAGGTCCGCTTCACCCGGCGCGCCGTCAAGGCTATCTACCGCGCCTCGGGAGGTGTGCCTCGAGTCATCAACGCCATCTGCGACCGCGCCCTCCTCATCGGGTACACCGTCGAAAGCCGTGAGATTACCGCTTCCACCATCCGGAGGGCGGCACGCGAAGTGCGCGGCGAACGCCTGCGGCCCGTAGGGCGGCGCTCGTGGTTGCGCACCGTGGCGAAACCGGTCGGCGTGGCTGCGGCGCTGGGCGTCGCCCTTGCCGCGACGTATTGGATGGTTCCCCTTGGAAACTGGTTCCGCCAGGACATGGCCGTCGCGCGCACCACGCATCAGGAATCGGCCCCATTGAAAACGCCCGAACCAGCACCGACGCCCGCCACGCCCGCGGCAACTCCCGCGACGGACAACGCTGCCGTTGACTACGAGGCCATGCTCGACGAGCTGGACCCGGTCGTGGCGCGCAACGCCGGCGCCGAGGCCATCCTGCGCAAGTGGGGCGTGGCGGAGGCGCGAAAACTGCCGCGCGGCGAAACGGCGCCCGACCTGGTGCAGTTTGCCGCCGACAACGGCTTGGATGCCGAACCGCTCCTGCCGACGCTCGAGCAGCTCATCGGCATCGACCTGCCGGCGTTTGCCTTGATTCAAGGCAGGGACGGCATGCCCATGTGGATCGGACTCGTGGGCCGCGACGGCGAAAACCTTCAGGTCGCGCTGGGGCCGGACCGCGTTGAACTCATCCCCCGCGACATTATCTACAAGCGCTACACGGTGCAGGCGGTGGTGCTCTGGCGCGATCCCGCGCCGGGTGCGGTCGTCCTCAGCGAAGCGGCGCAAGGAGATACCGTGCTCGCGTTGCAGAACCAGCTCAAACAGATGGGCCGCCTGAGCACGGAACCCACGGGCATTTTCGATGCGGCCACGGCCGCGGCCATCCGCCGCCTCCAGAGCGAGTTGAGCCTGGGCGTCGACGGCAAGGTTGGCCGGCAGACGCGCATGGCCCTCAGTCGCATAATGCCCGAGACCGGCACGGCTCGACTCTCAACGCCGATGGCGCCTCCCGCGCCAGTCGCCATCGAGGCGGCGGCGACCGAGGCCGCGCCCGCGCCTTCCGGTACGATGCCGGTCGCCGTGGCGGCCACGACGACGGCCCCTCCGGCGCCCTACGACGGCTCCGGAGTTCAGGAACTGGCGGGAATCCCCGGGCCCGAGAATCGTGAAACCGCTATGATTGCGAATACCAATAGCGCCGGCCAACCCGGAGGGCGACCCGAATGAGTTCCATTCTCGACGCGCTCCGCAAAGTGGAGCGCGAAAAAGCCGAAGTCACACAGGCCGTTGATGCCGATTTTGACGAGGCGGCGGCGGAACGCGACCTCATCGGAGGCACGGACGGGCGCGGACACATGGTGCTCCACCTTCCGCCGTGGGTATTGATGGCCTTCGGCGGCGCGTTCGTGTTGACCGTGGTGGTCACGGCCGGGGTGGCCTGGCTGTACCTGCGCGGACCCGAGGCGACGCCCCCCGTGGCAATGGTCGCAACGGCTCCCGCACCCGTTGCCGTGCCCGCGCCGAAGCCCGAACCGCCCAAACCGGCGGTGGCGGCAACGGTCCCGGTCGTCAAGGAACCCGAGCAAGAAATCGTCGTAGCCAAAGCCCCCACGCCCAAACCCGTGGTCGAGCTTGTCACGCCCGAACCGCCCAAGCCGGAACCGATGCGCATGGAGGAACAGGTCCCCGAGCCGGCGCCCCCCGTGGCGGAAGAAACGCCGGTACCGGAGCCACAGAAAGGAACAAAAACCATCGCCAAGGCGGTGGAAGAGAGAGAAGCGGCCCAGCCTCAGGAAGAGGAAAAACCGGCGGAAGAGGTTAAGCCCAAGCCGGAGGAACCCGAGGCCGATAAGCCCGCCGAAGCAAAGGTGGAGGAACCCAGGCCCGAAGAGCCAAAGGCGGAACCGGCCCCCGAGCCCGTCCAAGTGGCCAAAGCCGAAGAGATGCCCGCGCCCTTGCCCGAAATGAAAGAGCCGCCCGTAGTGCTGCAGCCCACCATCGGCGAACCCCTGAAGAGCGCCCCTCGACCCGCCGAGCCCATCGAGTCCGCCGTCCCCGCCGAAACGGAAAAGGCCGGCGAAGGCGCCGTGCTCCCTCCCTCCGAGGAAGACCGCCGTCTAATCAAGCTCAACATGCCGCGACCCGCGAACAAGCGCAATCCGTACGCGTCCGCCATCATCAATCTGCAGCCCGTGTTCTTGAACGAAATGATCCCCGGCACCACCGCAAAGCTGATAAGCGTGGAAGAAAAGGGCGTCATCATCCTGAAACAGGACACCGGCACGCGCCACTTCATCCCGTTCTAGTACTCCGGCTCCGTGGCACCCCCAAGTCGGCTTCATGACTTGGGGGTGTGAAAGACCCAAGCGCTCCAAAGGTTCCCCAGGAGTCCCTATCCTCTCTTGGGTCCGTTGTGTCCTATGCCCCCCTACAGCACCCTCGGAAACAACGGCGCCCCGTGGCGCTGGTAGCCGTCGAAATCGTCCAGCAGGTGATGCACCGTGATATCCACGCGTTCGACGATCGCCGCAATGGCGCGCTCGCCAAATTCCGCGCTCGATTCCAGTACCCCGTTGTCCGTGGCGCCGATCGCGGGGTCGCCGCGCCCCTCGATAATGCTGAGGTCGCTCAAGCCCGGCTCCAACGCCATCATCAGCGACGTCTCCCACTTCCCCGCATGGTCGCCGCACACGTCCATCTCCAGATCCCGGACCAATTCGTACCCGCTGAAGGCCCAGACGATAGGGTGCGGCCGCGTCGGCATTTGCTGGAACAACGACGCCGCCGCGCGCGCGTGATCGATAAGCGGATAATGCCCCGCAACAAAAACGATCACCTTGAACCCCAGGCTACGCGCCTGCAAGAGCATGTGAAGCAAAAGGCGCTGATAAGCCAAGGCATGCTCCAGGTGAGTAGTGTGCATATAACCCGGCGCGAAATTCTCATCCGGCAGGCCCATCTTCTTGTGAATCATGTGCCGGTCCGCGGCATTGGTTTCCATGAGCGCGTATTCGCGGTTCTCCCCGTAGTACAAACCGGGAAACACCAGCCCGCCCGACCGCTCCGCGCAACGGCAAGCCAGCGCGTGCGCCTTCAGCGTATCAAGGCCTATCGGATTGTGCTCCCCATGCCATTCGAGGGTCCCGATGGGGATATACACAACCGGAACGGCCTCGCGCGCCCCCACAATCTGCGCCGGCCGCAAACGCTCGTACCGAACCTCACGTCCTGTTGCCATGACCCAACCCTCCTCACTGTAACTATCCTAGCACGGATCCGTCGCAAAAGAATGCAAAGGACAGCAAAGCGCGATGAGCCCTCACCCCGCCCCTCTCCCAAAGGAAAAGGGAAGAAGAGGGGGCATTCATCCATCTCGTCCATCAGGACCATCTCGTCCATAAAAGACCATCATCCCCGCCCGAAATACAAAAACCGCGCCAAGCTCTCACAAACCCGGCGCGGCCAAATCAACTCTGCAACCGTTAGATGGGCAATTCCCAACCCTTGCGGTATTCCTTGCTGACGATCTCGTCCGCATGCCGCACGTTCGTGACCTTGCCCTCGACGTTGTCCCAGCGCAATTTCTTGCCGGACTTCACGACCAGGTTTCCGAAGTTAACCATTTCGGTGAACGGACCGGCGTAGTCGAAGTTCGAGCAGGCCGGCTCGCCGCCCTTACAGGCGTCAATCCAGTTCTGGTAATGGTTGCCGTCCGGAACGCGCTTCAGCGTGGGCTCCGGCTTCTTGTAGTCGGCCATGATGTTGTCGGGCACGAGGCGCGGCTTGCCGGTGTATTCGCCCGCCGTGATAACGCCCTTCTCGCCCACCAGGAACGAGCCGTTGCTGTCGCCGTCGCCCAGCACGCAGTCCGCCGGGATGCCTTCGGGGCGCTCCGGGCGGTTGTAACGCACGGGCTTGCCGGTCGCCGGATCGTCCCAGTGGCCGTCATACCAATACACATCGACCGGACCCATCTCGCCGCGGGCCGGGAAGGAGTACTTGACGGTCGAGGTCAGGGGGAAGGTTTCCTTGTTGCGGCCTTCCTGCATCTCCACTTCAACGGTGAAATGCGTGGCGTCTTTAAGGTTGAGGCACATGTAGGACCCGTCCATGATGTGACAGGCCATGTCGCCCAACGAACCGCCGCCGAAATCCTGCCACGCGCGCCAATCGTGCGGGCAGTACACCTTGTTGTAGGGACGCCACGGCGCGGCGCCGATCCAGCGATCCCAATCGAGGTTTTCGGGCTGCGTCGCGGGCGGGAAAGGTTCGCCAAAACCCTGGTTCTTCCACACGGGACGGTGCGTCCAGATATGCGCCTCGCGAACCTGGCCGATGGCGCCCGACCAAACCATTTCGCACAACTCGCGCACCCCGTCACCCGAATGCCCCTGGTTGCCCATCTGCGTCGCGACGCCCGTCTCGCGCGCGGTCAGCGTAAGGAGACGCGCCGCGGCGACCGTGTGCGTCAGCGGCTTCTGAACATACACGTGCTTGCCCATCTTCATGGCCATATAGGCCGCCGGGGCGTGCGTGTGGTCCGGCGTCGAAATCGTGACCGCGTCGATTTCCGGCATCTTCTCAAGCATGACGCGATAGTCGCGGTACCGCGGCACGTTCGGCATCAGGTCGAAGGCCTTCGCCGCGCGATCCCAGTCCACATCGCAGAACGCCACGATGTTCTCGTTCTTGCACGACATGATGTCGCCCAGGCCCTTGCCCCCGGCGCCGATCGCGGCCACGTTCAGCTTCTCGTTCGGCGAAAGCTTCCTCGGCACGACCTTGGCAGTATTCGGGGCCGCCGCCGCGCCCAGCGCAAACGCGGCGGTCGTCGTCGTGGCGGCCAGAAAAGCCCGCCGGGTAATCGCTCCCTTATCCACGAAAATCCCTCCCACAACTAAGATGCCTTGTGCTTCAGGCGGTCACTTTCACCGCCGCCGCCACCTCGTTTCGCCTCGCCAGCGCGAGACAGAAAACTATAGCTCGTAACACAGCCCCATATCCAGCGGAAACGGCATTCCACCTCAGTGTTCCCCGGTTTTTGCCTCGGCGGCTCTTGAGCCCGCTTCAGCGGGCTTTTGTCCTTTGCCCCCGGCTTCAGCCGGGGGGTAGGGGCATCAACCGGAGAAGCAAGAGCCGGCTTTAGCCGGACTTCTCGGGCTTGGCTTCAGCCTTGGCAGCTAAAGCAGGTTCGACAAGCCCGGCTGAAGCCGGCTCCTGCTGAGATGAGGGCAGCCTGGTCCACCCCGCCTGAAGGCGGGTGCAAAGATCAAAAGCCCGCTGACGCGGGCTAGGGAACGTTACAGACAAAACTGGGGACACGGGGGCATTCCACCTGGATATTCTCGGCTTCGCGGCGTCATTACGTTAGAATCGGCCAAAGGGAGACTCGAAGCGTGAGCTCGACGGACAGGTTGCTTGTGGAACGTTGGCGCACCCGGCGCGACCCGGATGCCTTCGCGGAGATCACCGCGCGGTACGCGGGGATGGTCTACGCGACGTGTCGGCGCATCCTCGGCGACGCCACGGAAGCCGAAGACGTGGCCCAGGAATGCTTCCTCGAACTGGCGCACGGCACGGGACACATACGCGTGTCTCTGGGCGGCTGGCTGCACAGTGTCGCGACAAACCGGTCACTGAGCCGGCTGCGGTCGGCACGGCGTCGCTCCGAACGAGAGCACCGGTACGCCCAAGCAAACGGCGCCTCGCTCGAGGCGGACTGGGACGACGTTCAACGCTACGTCGACGAAGCGATTGCCTCGTTGCCGGACAAACTTCGCCTGCCGCTCATTGCCCATTACTTCGAGGGCCAGAACTACGACGCGGCGGCCTCATCCCTTGGCCTTCCTCGGTCCACGGCGGCTTTCCGGGTGCGGACGGCCGTCGAGCGGGTCCGCGACTCCTTGCGACGAAAGGGCATCGCCATTCCGGCCACCCTGCTGGCTTCGGCCCTGGCCGGGACAGCGGCCGAGGCGGCGCCGGCGGGTCTCACGTCGGCCCTGGCCAAACTTTCCATCGCGGGCACGGGCGGATCCTCAATTGCCGGAGCCGGTGCTCTGGCCATGGGAGGAATGGTCGTGGTGAAGAAGGCGGCTATCGGGATTGCGGCAATTGTATTGGCGGTGGCGCTCTGGCACGTGTTTGGCGGTACGGACATGCTCGGACCGCCAACACCCTCGCCCTACGCCACTAGCGCCGATCCGCTGAAGTTCGGCGACCCAAGCCTCTCCCCGGGGGCCGCTCTAAGGCCCGCCGCGGAAACGGAACCCATCCAGGAACCCGCAGCGGCGCAGACCCCAGCCGAAGTGTCCGCACCGGCGCCCAATCCCGCATCGATACGCGGCAAGGTAGTAGACATCGAAGGAAATGGATTGCCGGGCGCCAAGGTGGAGCTGATCCTCACACGCGATCGAATCGGGTACGACATCGCCGCGACCTTCCAGGGCAAGACCGGCGGCGACGGGACCTATGCCATCGAAGGAATCGATTCCTTCGGTCCGGGCTCGATTCAACCCATGGCGGAAGGCTACACGCAATTCCCGGCGCCCACGTTGAGACAGGTCTCGACGGCGCCGGGCGCAAAACTCGACGGTATGGACTTCGTGATGTCGCCGGGAGGATTCTTCGTCGCAGGCATCGTGGTTTCCCAGGACAGGAAGCCCATCCCGGGCGCCGTCATCGGGCTCGCTCGTTACGCGCACGTGAAGGAAGACGGCCGCGGCGCGATCAGTTCGTTTGGCCGTATGTCCTACGCGGTGTCCGACGAAAACGGCGCTTTCGTATTTCCCGTGCGCGAGGAAGGACTCTGCGACTTCACCGTCATCAAGTCCGGTTACGGAACGGGCTATTTCTACGGCGTCCCGACCGGCACGCGCGACGCCGTCTGCATGCTCAAAGCACCGGGGGCGGTCGAGGGTACGGTCAAACAATCGGACGGATCACCCGCCCCCCGCATTCAAGTCGCCGCCATTGGCTTGGTCGGCGCCGGCGGCCAGGACCCGTCCAATCGTTCCGAGACCATGCTGTCCGGCACCTTGTTCACCAACGCGGACGACCAGGGCCACTATCGCATCGAGGGCCTGAGCGAAGACTGCGATTACACGGTCGCCGCGCTGGATCCTCGAGTCCACACCGGCGTCACGTTCAACGGCTATCCGGAGAAATGGGACGACTGGATGAACGAGGGCATGTTCTACCGCGGCGCAACCAAGGCAAACGGCTCATACCTGCGCCAGGAGGTACGCGTGCAGGCAGGCCATACCACTTCGGGTGTCGACCTCAAGCTGGCCCCGCTCGCCTGCGTGTTCGGACGCGTGACCGCCGAAGGTTCAGGCGATCCCGTCTATCCCATTCGGGTGATGGTTTTCCTCGCGGACGCCGAACGCATCCCCAACTACGGCTCCCCGCAGGATTGCATGGCAACCCGCACCGCGCCCGACGGCACCTACCGAATCCCGTACGACCTCCCGAGCCGCGTCCGGGCGAAGGTGGGCTACATGTACGACACCCCCAGCGGAGCCGACGGATACCACGACGTGCCCGGAGTCGATCTGAAACTCGGCCCCGGAGAACTGCGCGAAGTGAACCTGACCGTGCCGGCCTACGTCACCGTGCCCGTCCGCTGTGTAAACGAGGACGGTACGGCGCGTCCCAACGCGGTCGTCGGCGTCACGTCACAGGACCAGGGAACGCGGGACGGTGAAAGCGTGGACGCGAACGGCCGCGTGGTACTGCGCGGTCTCGCGCCCGATACCCCCTACACGATTCATGCGCTCGACGAAGGAGCCGTCCCCCGCGACCTCCACGTCGTCGGCACGGCCGGACCCGTACAAGGAAAACCCGGAGAAACCCTGCCTGAGGTGAAAGTGGTCTGCACGAACCTGGGCGGAATGAGAGGCACGGCAGTGGGGCCGGACGGCAAACCCGTCGGAATCTCGTTGAACGTCGAGTGTTGCGCGCACCTGGCCGACGGCTCCCACGAGGAACCGTCGTATTTCCAGAGGGATCTCGCCGGCCGCTTCTATGCCGCCAAATGCTTTCGTGCCGGCACGTATCCCCAGATCGCGTTGGGCGCCCTCGTCATCAATCCGGAAGACGGCAGCCGGACCCTGTACGCCAATATCGTCGCGGACGTGGAGATCGACGCCGGCGAAGTTACCGACGTGGGCGCGGTGACGCTCCAGCAAGTCACCCCCGAGCAATGGCGCGACTGGTTCCCCCGAAATTGACGAGCGCGATCACGAATCCTACCCCCCCGCAGGCGGGGGGGGGAAAGAACCTATTCCGCAGGTGGGGCACGTGTTCTTTCCCCCCCGCCTGCGGGGGGGTAGGGGGGGTAGCTTCTGGCATCTCCCGAAGTCCCCAACACGTTCAGCCAAGAAAACCGGGGGGCTTGTCACGGGCGGCACGACTGGCTGCCGGCGATCGTTTCCGCGCAACCCACCTCCGGACACTATTCGCCACCCATGCTATTGATGTATAATGCGAATCAAGCCGGGCGCTGAACTCCGATAATAACGCGCCACGGCCACACCACGAGCACTTACCATCTTCGCACCACGTCTCATCGCT
>JAVEWL010000633.1:0-3680 GCA_034004565.1 FCB group bacterium
CTCAACAAGCGAATCGACGAGACGCTTGACCTGGTGGGATTGAACAAGGCCCGCAAACGCCTGATCAAGGGGTACTCGTAGGGCATGCGGCAACGCATCGGCATGGCACAGTCGCTCCTGAACGACCCGCAGATTCTCATCCTCGACGAACCGACGACCGGTCTCGATCCGATTGCGCGCAAGGATATCCGCGACATCCTCGTGCGTCTTCGCGACGAAGGCAAGACCCTTCTTATATCGAGCCACGAATTGCTCGAGGTGGAACTAATATCGAACCGCGTCGGCATCCTGTACGAGGGCGTGCTTCGCCGTCAGGGCACCATGGACGAACTGCTCACCGAGCGCGAGATCACGGTGCGCGTCGACCGCCTGACACCGGAGAAGGTGGAAGGCCTCGCCAAGAGCGGCATCACGCTCGAGGATAGCGCCGGATCGAAGGGTACGCTTCGCCTGCCCGAGGCCACGTCGCTCTATTCCGCCATGGACATCTGCAAGGGCCACGATATCCTCGTGACAAGCGTGGCGCCCCGCCGTGAAACGTTGGAAGAATTGTTTGTGCGCGTCGTACGCGAAGCCGGGCGCACGGAAGCCGTCAAGAAGACTGAGGAAGCCGCAGTATGAACGACACCACTCTTCTGGAAGCCGAGACCCGGACAACCGGCAACTCGATGTGGGCCGATTTCCGCGCCGCCCTTCCGACCTTCATCAAAGGCACGTGGTCGATCGCGGTGTATACCTGGCGCGAAGGCATGCGCAAGAAAACCCTGATCGGGTTCCTTATCCTCAGCTTTCTGGTCATCTTCGGGTCGTTTTTCATTACGGCCTTCATGACCGAGGCACAGGTGGGCAACGTCGGCTCCGACATCGATGTTAAGCTTATCAAGGACATTTCCGTGACGGCCATCACGCTGTTCGGCGTCCTCATCACCATCTTCATCTCGGCCTCGGTGGTGCCGTCCGAAGTGGAAAACCGGGTTATCTACACGATTTTGTCCAAGCCGGTCCGCCGCTTCCAGTACCTGTTGGGGAAATTCCTGGGCGTGCAGCTCATCGTTATCCTGAACCTGCTGCTGATGGGCGGACTGTTCTTCCTCGCGCTGTGGTTCAAGCAGCGCATCGTGCCGACCCTGCTGCTCTGGTCGATTCTCTTGACGTATTTCGAGTTCCTTATCGTGTCCGCGTTCACCTTCGCGATCAGTTGCGCGGCGAGTTCGTCCGTGCTTCCGACCATCGAGGGGCTCTTCATCTACATCACGGGCAACCTGACCGAATACCTGAAGGATGTTCAGGAGCGGGTGGGGGAGACCGGCAACCAATGGGTCGGCACCCTCGCCCGGGCGCTGTACGAAGTGCTTCCGAACTTGCAACGCTTCAGCCTGAAGACGCAGATCCTGTATTTGCAGCCGAACGATCCACCCAAGGACTTGATGCTTCCGAACTTGGTGCTGTACGCCCTGTTGTTCGCGGCATCCGGGTTCATCCTGGGCTACTGGATCTTCCGACGCAGGGAGCTGTAGTCATCTATGAAGAAGCATCCTAATTTAGTTCTAGGGCTTCTGCTGGCGGTTCTTGTCGCCATCGGAGCCTACCAGGGGCATCGCGTCGACAAGATCCGCGACGCCACGGAATTCTATCGCTGGATTGTCTCGGCCGCGACGCAGTGGCGCATGATGGGCTCCGACCTCGAGAGCCTCGCCGTGTCGATGGACGATCTCGACGAACCCGACAAGAAGCCGGTCGAGTGGATGGACAACGAGCTCTTCACGGAAGTCCACACGCTGGTCGAGACACAGCCCGGCATGCCCGAGCTGGAAGACACCGCACAGGACGTCGACGGGCTGGGCAATCCGCTACCCAAGCTGGTGCGGCTGGTCGAAAGCGTGCACCAGGACTTCTCCGACGAGGACCGGCCCGCGGCGCTGGGCGAGGGCACGGGCAATTTTGACCGGGCCATCTGGAAGCTCGCACGCGGTCCGGAGCTGGCGAAACAGCGCAAGGAGTTCCTCGAGTACCGGCGCCAGGGCCGCCTCGCGAGCCTGGGCACGGCGTTCTCCGCGGGCGACATCTACGCCAGGGATCCAGGGACTTCGGCGGATGGCCAGACCATCAGCACCGCCGGTATCGATGATCAGACCGTGAGCATGACGCAGCTCTTCTTTGGTTTCCGCAAGATGGCCGCGAACTTGCTCTGGCTGCAAGTCGACAAATATTGGCATGCCGGCATGCTGCACCGCATGGTGCCGCTGATGAAGACCTGTGTCGCGCTCGATCCGAATTTCGTGGACGCGTTCCTTCTGGGCGCCTGGCACCTGTCGTACAACGCGACGGCCCAGATGACCGACACCCCCGAGGCGCTCAAGGTGTACAACGAGTACTACCAGGCGCGCGTCGGCCCGAAGGAAGAGTATTATTATCAGGCGATCGACTTCCTGAAGGATGGCATTCGCAAGAATCCGCGAAACTACAAGCTGTACTTTGATCTCGGTTTCGCGATCTACGAGCTCAAGCTGAACGACTACGCCAACGCGGTGAAGTACCTCTCCGAGGCCATGCGCTACAAGCATGACAAGTGGGTGCCGCGCCAGTTGGCCATCGCGCAGCAGAAGAACGGCCAGTACCAGGAAGCGCTGGCAGGGTGGCAGTCCTACTATAAGCAGTACCCCGACAATCCGAACGCGCCCCGGTTCATCAAGACGAACCAGGCGCTCATCATTCAGGAGGAGGCCAACAAGGCCGCCGAACAGGGCGACGAGGCCAAGGCGAACGAGCTTCGCGACAAGGCGCGGATCATCTGGGACGAACTCGCCATGAAGGAAGAGGATCCCGAGGCCCTGATGCAGATTCGGCGTATGGATGCGCTCGAACTGGCCCGCCAGGGACGTTACCTCGAGGCGAACGGCCTGCTCGATCAGGCCCGCTACGAGACGCCTTCGCACTTCGATACGCTGTCGCAGTTGCTGATCAAGATTAAGCAGCAGGGCACTTTGCCCCTCTCCCTGTCCGAGAAGCTCTATCTTCGCCGAAAGGCCGAAGAGAACGCCTTCATCGCGGAAGAACTCGAGAAGGACACCGGAAAAGTCTTCGAATACCGTGAGGACATCTGGTATGAGCAAGGCTACAACAACGAACCGAAACAGTTGTTGACGCCCGGGTCGAAGGAGCTCGACGCGCTGCGCGCCCAACACGAGGACCTCAACCTGATGGTGTCGTTCCGGCAGTCCATGGTGTTCACGCTCGACAACCAGTGGTACTACTTCCGCGCGAAGCCGGCCTAATCCACCAGATAGCTCTCGCATCGTTTGCCGCACCCCCAAGTTCGCTTGGGGGTGTTTTTCTATTCCCATGACGGTCATAGAACCGGGACTGGCCCTGTTTTGATGAATCCGCAAACTCGACGGGGCGGGTAGGCCTGAATGGTAGGCGGAACCTTGGAGGGGCGCCCAGACCTAAGACAGGTGCCTGTCCCCCTCACGGCGCTAACGTAAGGCGTATGAGATCGCAAGACCCATTCAGGAGTGACCTTGCGCCCATTCTTCTCGTGCTCGTGCCGTAATCGTACTGGCCAGATGACAGCATTCGTAGGTCACTTTAAATGATCGTCCATGACATAGATGACAGCATTCGTAGGTCAGTGCCGAGCATCCAGCCGGGCTCATTCGTGGAACGGCCGCTTGCGCCGC
>JAVEWL010000634.1:0-3671 GCA_034004565.1 FCB group bacterium
CGTGCCGCTGGAGCTGTACTGCTTCACCCACACCACGGCGTGGGTCGACTACGAGGCGATCCAGAGCGACATCTTCGACCACCTGATGGCCATCCTGCCCGAGTTCGGCCTGCGCGCCTTCCAGAGCCCCAGCGATGCGGGCGTACGCCAGCTCGCGCAGCACTGGCAGGAAGGCCCGGTGCCCACCGGCGGCAAGACGGCGCAGATCGACGACGCGGACGATGACGCGCGCTCGTGACGCCGCGCACGGCGGGATTCACCCCGTCGCGGCAACTCGACACTCGGCCCCTCAGCGCAGCAGGATCAGGCGCGGCACCGCGTCGGCGCCGCTCCAGACGATGGCGTTCTGCTCCAAGGCTCGCGCGAGGCTCCTGGCGTCCTCGAGCGCGAGCCCAAACACCAGGTAGTGGGGCTCGCCCGGCCACTGGCTGGACGGGTGCCGGCCGATGCCTTCGAGGTGGGGCAAGCCGCGGCGCGCGAGTTCGAGCCCGAACGCGGCGTGACGTCGTGCGTTCGATGCGGCGCCCACGTCTTCGCTGAACGGATTGCAGGCCGTCACGAAGACGCTGCAGTGCGTCTCGAAGCGTTCGTGCGCGTCGGCCAGCGCCGCGCTGCGCTCGTCCACCAGAACGCAGAACGGCGCGGCACCGTGGACCTCGTAGTGCGTCTCGCGGTAGGCGCGGATCAGGGCCGCGTGGATCGCGGATCGGGAAACCGTGGGCATGAGGGCCGGTTCGATTGCGGAGCGGTCATTCTGGTCATTTTGCCTCAGGCATCGGCGCGAAACGCCGGATCGACCCGGCCGGCGCGCGGTGACGTAGTTCATACCGCTCATCCGCCGAACGGCGCATCTTGGGCGACACCCGGTCGCGTCCGGGCGAGGAGGGGCTGGCGATGAACGGAGCCGACTGGAATCTCTACATCCTGCTTGCCGTGTTCTGGCTGGTCTTCGTGCTGTCGCGTTCGGGTTCGCGCTGATCGGCGAGTGCAGGCAGGCGTATGTGGTTCGACGTGACGAGGCGCAGCTTCTCGATCGAGCAGATCGTGGCAGCCCTGCGCCAGGCCGAGAGCGGGACGCCCGAGGCCGAGTTGATCGGACGGCTCGGCATCTCGGCGCAGACCTTCAGCCGCTGGAAGAAGCTCTACGGCGGGAGGCACGGCGCCTCGTACCGCGCATCGGGCAGGTCCTCCCAGGGGTTCGCGCGCCGGTCGACCGGCATCGGGTAGGGCGGTTCGAGTACCTTCCGCTGCATCTCGAGCTCGGCGTCATCCGGGCGCTACCTGCAGTTGCTGCTCACCGGTGCGCGAGCCGCAAGGCCGTGTCGCCCGTGATGGCGCGCTTGCCGTTGATGATCTGGCTGATGCGGTTGGCCGGGACGCGGATCTGCCGCGACAGCTCGGTTGGGCTGACGCCGAGTTCCTCGAGCTCTTCGGCGAGGATTTCGCCGGGGTGAATTGCTGTACGCGCCATCTTCGAATTCCTTTCAGTGGTAGTCCACGATCTCGACGCCGTCGACAGTGCATCGTGGAACGGGGGCAGCTTGACCATCGCCTCCGTGGCTGAAGCCGCCTGACTACCTCGTCCAGCCGTGCGTTACGAACCAAATCACGCTGGGCGTCTTGCCTCGAGTCGGGCGACAATCCGATCAGCCCCTATTTTTGGAGCGCCATCATGGAACTCACCGCCGTGCTCACGTCCGCTGAAGAAGGCGGCTTCGTTGCTCTGAATCCCGAGACCGGGACCACCACGCAAGGGGAAACCATCGAGGAGGCTGTGGCCAATCTGCGCGAGGCTACAGCCCTGTATCTGTCCGAGTTCCCGCTGCACAAGGTGGGCCACCCCGTGATCACGACCTTCACCGTACCAGTGCATGCCTAAGCTGCCCCGCGTATCCGGCACGGAGGCGGTGCGTGCGCTCGAACGTTTGGGCTTCTCGAAGGTTCGCCAAAGCGGTAGCCACCTCGTCATGCGGCGCGGTGAGCGCGGATGCGTGGTTCCTGTGCACAGCGAGCTGAAGGTCGGCACCTCGGCCGCCTTTGCCGTCTGCGGTCTGCCGCCAAGCCGCATCGAGACCATGCGATTCGGCGGCCGAGCTCTCGAACCTGATCGAGGCCGCGGAGCGGGTGTGCGGGGAGGGGTCCCGGAAGGCTCTCTCAACACACTTCCTGCAATTCCCTTGAAGCGGAGCGCGAAAGACGGACGAGCACGGTCTCCCGCTTTCCCCCGACAGGGTTGCCTTGGCGGACGGGCCGAGGGGCCGGTAAATGAAAGATCACGCGGGGCGCGGCGAAGACGCGCAGGCGGGAAAATCAACGCTAGTTCTTGATCTTCAAGGTATTTCCGACCATTGTAACCGCCTTCGTACTTAGAGCGTCTCGGGGGTTGCCAGCCGATGGAATGCGGCGAGTTAATCGGGATCATCAGCGAGCGTCCGCGCAATTTCGCGTGGCTACTGGGCGCAGGCGCTTCGCGCTCGGCAGGACTTCCGACCGCGACAGACATCCTGTGGGACTTGAAACGGCGCTACTACTGCCGCGAGGAGAATCAGGAGATTTCGCAGCAGGACGTTCAGAACGATGCGGTGCGCGAGAAGATTCAGTCGTTCATGGCGTCCAAGGGGTTTCCCCCAGCCTGGGCGGAGAACGAATACTCGTCCTACTTCGAGAAGATATTCGGCGACGACCGCGAACGGCAGAGCGCCTATCTTCAAAAGATTCTCGCCGAAGACCGCGTATCGCTTTCCGTCGGGAACCGCGCGCTCGGGGCGCTTGTCGCCATGGGCGATGCACGCGCCGTGTTCACGACCAATTTCGACACCGTGCTGGAGAAGGCGGTGGCGGAAGTGTCCGGGCGTTCGCTGGCCGCGTTTCACATCGAAGGCTCCTATGCCGCGAACGATGCGCTGAGCAACGAGCAGTATCCAATTTACTGCAAGCTGCACGGCGACTTCCGCTATCAAAGCATCAAGAACCTCTCGGCCGATCTGAAAGCGCAGGATGCGGAACTCGGCAAGTGCCTTGTGAACGCCTGCAACAGGTTCGGCCTAATCGTCACGGGATATAGCGGGCGCGACGCGAGCGTAATGGCCTTGCTGAACGCGGTCTTGCAGACATCGAACCCGTTCCCCCACGGCCTCTACTGGACGGGCCTCAAACATTCCGGGATTCCGCCCGCCGTGGAGCAGCTCTTCGAGGCCGCCAAGAAGCGCGGCGTCAGGACGGAATACGTCGTCATCGAAACCTTCGATGCCTTTCTCCTGCGCCTATGGCGGAACATTCAGAACAAGCCGCAGGACATCGACGAGAAGGTTCGCAAATCCGTACTCACGGACGTAAGCATCCCCGTGCCGGGGCCGGGTAATTCCGGCGCGATCATCCGCATCAACGCGCTCCCCTTCGAGCCGCCCGGCAAATGCCTTGCAGTAAAACTCAAGCCGCCGCCGGATTGGGCGGCATTGCAGGCGGCGGAGCGCTCCAGCGGCGATGAACTGATCTTCGGGAAAGCGGATTCGGTCTGGATGTGGGGCGGACGGAAGAAGGTGGAAGAATCCTTCGGCTCCGCCTTGGTGAGCATCGAGCCGCTGGACATATCGAAATATGTCACCAATCCGCGCGATCACCTGTACGCGAAGACCTTCGTTGAAAAGGCGCTGGGCCGGGCGCTCGCGCGC
>JAVEWL010000635.1:0-3671 GCA_034004565.1 FCB group bacterium
ACGGTGGACGAGGTGCTGCGGGTGACGCAGGATAACTAATTACGATTTGCCAATTACGAATGTTGGAGCTTACCGGAGATCAAGCCATGAAGATATGGCGATGGGTGGTGGCGGGGTGGATGGTTTGCGGAGGGGCTTGGGGTGAGGGGGCGGTGCCGCGGTTCGAGATGGAGTCTCGCGGGGTGGAGCTTCCGGATCACTTGTGGTCGGAGCCGCTGGAGAAGACGTTTACGTTTCGCAATGCGGGGACGGGAGATTTGTATGTTTCGGTCGAGAAGACGAGCTGCGGCTGTACTGCGGCGGTGGTATCGGATGCGGCCGTGCCCGCGGGGGGCTCGGGCAGGGTCCGATTGACGTATACGCCAAACCCGAAAGACAAGCAACTGGGCGAACGCACGTTCACCGCCTACCTGAAGTCGAACGATCCGCGCGCTTCCCTGGTCGTGCTGGAGATGAAATGCCGGATGACCGATACCGTAGCCGCCGCACCCGAAGCGTTGGAGTTCGGGGGCGCGGGTACGTTGCCGTTGACTATTACCTGTTACCACTGGAACGGTCCGCGCAAAGTGTTGTCGATTGAACCGTCTTCGGGAGACGTGGTCCTGCGCGCGTTGCCGGTCGAGGAAGAAGGGACGTTGACCCGGTACCGGTATGATGCGACGCTGGGGAACGTCGAGCCGGGCAAGACCTTTCGCGCGAGCATCGTGGTGCGGACGGATTCGCCCGAGGTGCCGGTGCTTGAGATCCCGGTGCGGGCGGAGCCGCCCTCCCGGTTGGACGTGACGCCGCCGAAGCTGCTTTTCGGCGCGGTCCGGGCGGGGAAGCCTGTGACCCGGAAGGTAATGCTGAAGCCGAACGACCCGAAGTGTGTGCCGGTACGCGTGGTGAGCGAAGACCCGCGTGTTCGCGCGGCGCTGGAGCCGGGTGCGGGCGGGACGTATGCGCTGGTGGCCACGTTTGAGTTGCCCGGTGCGGGCAAGGTCACGGAAAAGGTGAAGTCGTTTGTGGAAGTGTTGGATGGCGAAGGGCGTACCGTGGGCAACGTGGAGGTGTTTGCGTTGCTGTCGGCTGTGGAATAACGGGTGAAGTCTGCGTCTGGTCGCGGATATAGAGAACAGGCGGGCCGGGTGGTCCGCCTGTTGATGTCAAGTGAGCCGCTATTCGATGTTGTCGCGCTCTTTGCGTTTCATACCGGGATCTTTGTCCACGTTTGGATTGTGATCAGGGACATCCATGTCGTCTTCCATGAAGTCGAGGCTGCGGGCGGATTTTTCCTGCTGAAAATCCTCCCGCTCCCGGTTCAGCTCGTTTTCGCTCAATTCCTGTCGAGTCCGTTCTTTCTTCTTGCTCATGAAAAACTCCCTATTCACCGTATTTTTGGGCTCTTGCCGCTCAAAATAGACACGACGAGACAAAAGCCGAGGAATGGGGTTACGAGGGGTGCCTGGAACGCGTTAAACTGCCGGAACGTCTGGAACGTTCGTTGGCTTCTCAACTGTACCAGTATCTCGGGATTTCGGCAATGGGTCAGCCTTGGCTGCCGTGGAAGAGCAGGGTGGATGCAGTCTGCGTTTTGCAGGGGGTAGGCCTTTCGTTCCCGTTGAAAGGGCAAAATGTGCCATATGAGACGGGTTCGGGGGATGCTTTAACTTTGCTGAAGCCTATAATACTGCTGGATTTGCGGGGTTGGCCGGGGGCTGGCACGGCTGTTGCGACCGTTTTCGTAGTAGGCTAGATGGACGGGAGAGGGCAATGCAGATAAACATCATTAACGAGGCGGCTCGGACGGCATCCCGTCCTTCCGTGTCAGCCCCTGTGAAACCTGCCGATTCCTCCTTCCGTGAGACGCTCGATGCGGTCCAAGGCGAGACCTCATCGAAGCATTTCGTGGAAATTGGGGACACCCTGTCGTCCATTTGCAGCGAGTATCTCAGGAGCACCGGCCAGGACGCTTCCGCGCGCAACGTTTACGCGGCAGTCGATAAAGTTAGCAGCGCCAATGGTTTGCGGGATCGAAACCGCATCATGGCGGGTAGCGAACTGGACCTGTCCGTATTGGGCGGAGCGCCGAAGATGGATACGCCGCCCAGCACGCTGGCCGAGGCCGCGCCGGCTGTTCCGGCGGCGGCGACGGCGGCCGCGCTGGAGAAGTACAGCCAAGGTATTCAGCCGGATCCCATCAAGGCGGTGGCGCAGGGGCCGCTGGAACCGATGCCGATCGAGGTGGCGCCTCCTTCGCAGGCGGCTATGGCGACGCTCCAACCGGGCTTCGAGTCGCTGGGGCTGCGCGGGGCGCCGGTCGCGCCGGAACTGCCCCTGGTGGCGGCCAGGACCGCCATTGCGGCGGCCCAGGAGTCTTTGACGGGCGTCGGCTTGTTGGCGACGCCGGGTGCGGGCACGAGCCGGATCCCGGCCACGGCGGCGATTGAGAAGGTTGTCAAGCTCATGGAGAGCCTTGTGGAGCCGCTGGGCTTCACCAAGCAGGCTTCGGTTGGCGATAGCCCGTGGTCGCAAATCCTCGGGCAGCCGGCACACCTGACCTCGGAGTTCGGGATTCGCAAGGACCCGTTCACGCGGCGCTGGGTGCAGCACGAAGGGTTGGATTTAGCCGCGCCGGAGGGGACGACGGTGACCCCGATGCGGGCGGGTGAGGTGGTGTACAGCGGTTGGCAGTCCGGGTACGGCAAGATGGTCATTGTCCGCCACGACGACGGCCTGGAGACGGTCTATGGGCACGGCTCGAAATTGCTCGTGCGTGCGGGCGAACGCGTTACCGAGGACACGCCGTTGGCGGAGGTGGGTTCGACTGGCCGCTCGACGGGCTCTCACCTGCACTTCGAAGTCCGGAAGGACGGGAGTGCCGTTGACCCGGTTCCGTACCTGACGGCGAAGGGGATGTAAGGCTGACGATAAAGCCCGTGGGTCTTATGAGTCTTATGGGTCTTATGGGCATCCCGTCCGGCCCATAAGACTCATAAGACCCATTTCCTCAATTCACATAACCAAGGCTTTTGAGGGCTTCAATGTCGTCTGGGGTGAGGGGGGCTTGCTCGGCGCTGTTTTTGCCTATTCGGGAGTCGAATTCGTTTACCAGCTTTGTTAGCTCTTCGACCTTGCCGGGGTTTTGCTCGGCGAGGTCTTTCTTTTCCATGGGGTCGTCGGGTAGACGATAGAGTTCGGCGTGGCGGCCGTTGAGAATGAGTTTCCACCCGTCGAGTACGACGCCCTGGCGCATGGGCGGGCGGTCGGCCATGATGGCCTTGGCGCCGGGCAGGTGGGGCACGGCGCCGCCGTAGGTCTCGATGAAGCGGGGCTGGGGCGTGCTCTGAGGGGCCAGCAGGTTGCGTCCGAACATGCCGGTCACCGCGGGCAGGCCCGTCGCGGCGAGGAGGGTCGGCATGACGTCGAGGAGACGCGCGGGCGTGCTGTCGCGGCCGGGGGTAATGGAAGGTCCGCGCAGGATCAGCGGAACGTGCATGCAGGTCTGGTAGATTCGCCGGCCGTGGCCCACGTAGTCGTGCTCGTAGAGGCTTTCGCCGTGGTCGGCGCAGAAAATAACGAAGGCGTTTTCCTTCGGCAGCGCGTCCAGGAGTTTTCCGATGTAGTGATCGGCGTAGGCGACTTCGGAATCGTAGCGCCGGTTGGCTGAGCCCGCGCTGCCCTGGTTGGGG